>JAGQZO010000045.1:15856-23918 GCA_020435515.1 Winogradskyella sp.
ATTGTAAAAACAGTTTGTGCCAATTTAGTAGAGCACTCACCAAATACAATTTTGATTGTTGTAAGTAATCCAATGGATACAATGACTTACTTGGCTCACAAAACTACAGGTTTACCAAAACATAGAATTATAGGAATGGGTGGCGCACTAGACTCTGCTCGTTTTAAGTACAGATTAGCTGAAGCCTTAGACGCACCAATTAGTGATGTAGATGGTATGGTAATTGGCGGTCATAGTGATACAGGTATGGTGCCACTAACTTCTCATGCTACAAGAAACAGTATTAAGGTTTCTGAATTCTTATCTGAAGAGCGTTTAGAACAAGTAAAAGAAGACACTAAAGTAGGTGGAGCAACCTTAACTAAGTTACTTGGAACTTCAGCATGGTATGCACCTGGTGCTGCTGTAAGTGGTTTGGTACAGGCAATTGCTTGCGATCAAAAGAAAATGTATCCATGTTCAGCATTATTGGATGGAGAGTACGGATTAAGCGACCTTTGTATTGGTGTACCAGTAATCTTAGGTAAAAATGGTATTGAAAAAATTGTAGATGTACCATTAAGTGATGCCGAAAAACAGCACATGGCTGAAAGCGCAGAAGGTGTGAAAAAGACAAATGCCCTTTTAGAATTATAAGATTTACTTCACTAATTATATTTTGATAAAGACTGCAGAAATGTGGTCTTTATTTTTTGTTATATTTGCCGGATGCGATCCAAATTACATTTTGGTATTATAATAGTTCTATTAGCTTTTTTGGGAAGGTTTTTAGAAGCTCCCGTTACTCCCAATCAACAGATCACTATTCAATTTTCTGATATTAACGTTTCAGAAAATGAAGTACAGAATGCACTTGAAGATATTCAGCAAAAACTACAAAAAATAGGTGCTGAAAACTTTTTGATTGATCAGGATGAAAACGGAAATCTTAAAATTACTTACTACAGTGCTACTGACGTACAAAGTATTCAGCAAATTTTAACTAACACTCCTTACTTCAACTTTTTATTTGGAATAGATACAAAAGGGTCAAATAAAAAATCTGAAAAAGAAGTACTAAAAGATTATAAGCTCAATGTATCCGAAATTCAAAAGAAAAGCCAAAAGAATGATTGGGATTTTGATAGAGTTCAGATTGTAGAGCATAATCAGAAAAGTGATAGATTTAATACTTTAAAAAAGGATGTTTCAGGTCATCTAAATCAGTCAAAAGTATTACATCAATTAGTTGAAACTGCATTTAGAATCAATTCAGAGGCTTTTATTTTAAACAATAAAAATACTTACGAAATACCTGAAGTAAGAGCAGGGCCTTTAGCATAAGGAATTCATCTAAAATAATTCCCACTTCTCATTAAACTTTTGAATCAATCAAAAGACAGAAAAAATAATTTATAACATAAAAAATCAATTGTCTGATTATACGGTAAATTCTATATTTGCGCGTTAAAAAATTAGACGTAAAACAAAACAAAATGCAAAACAAAGGAATAATTAAACTGTTTGCGCTACTATTTGGTTTGGTAAGTATTTACCAATTGTCTTTCACCTTTAAGGCTAACCAAATTGAAGACGAGGCAAAACAAGCTGCCATAGCAAAGTATGACGAAACAGTAGATGGCTATCATGATTTAAGAATTCAAGAAGAGATAAATTACTTAGATTCTTTAAAAACTTCTAAAGTTCAAGTTGGTGATAAATACGAGCCAATTGAAGTGTATAATTTAGGTGTATCTCAATATACTTATAATGAAGTGGAAAATAATGCCATGAAGTTAGGTTTAGACCTTAAAGGTGGTATTAATGCTATCATTCAGATATCTGTAAAGGACATCTTAAAAGGCTTGGCAAATAATAGTAAAGATCCTGTATTCAACAAAGCATTAGCTGATGCAGAAGAATTACAGAAAAGTGCCCAAGAATCTTATTTAGAGTCATTTTTCAGAGCTTTTGATGCTATTAAAGGCGATACCAAATTAGCTTCACCAGATATTTTTGCAACGAGAGACCTTATAGACGATATCAAATTGGATATGTCTGATGATGAGGTAAAAGGAATTTTAGAAAAGAAAATAGATGAGTCAATAGTTTCTGCTTTTGAAGTATTGCGTAATCGTATTGATGGGTTTGGTGTATCGTCTCCAAACATTCAACGTTTAGGAAATTCTGGCCGTATTTTAATAGAATTACCAGGCGCAAGAGACAAAAAGCGTGTTGTAGATATCATTACAAAAACGGCTCAATTACAGTTCTGGGAAACTTACAAAGCAGAGGAAATGCTTCCTTACGTATTTCAGGTTAACCAAGCTATGGTAGAAGCTGCTAAGGAAAAAGAAGGTGAGGATGAAGTTGCTGATGCTACTGAAGAAGTAGAGCAAGATTCTACAACAAGTACTATTGATGAGCTAACGGGACAAATAGAGACAGATACTATAAATGTTGCAGATATTAATCCTTTAGGTATTCAAGGGCCTGGTGGTGGACCAATGATTGCTAGTTTCTTGGCTAAAGATAAAGAAAGAGTTTTAGAAGCACTTAATGCTCCGAAAAACAGAGCCTTATTACCAGCTGAGATGCGCTATGCAAAATTTGTTTGGGAAAAACAGGATAAGGATTCTGAATTTTCAAATCTATATGCTATTAAGAGTAACAGGGATGGAGTACCACCTTTAAGTGGAGCTGTTATAACTGATGCTAGACAGGATTTTGACGAGCTAAGTAGACCTGCGGTAAGCATGCAAATGAATCCTCAAGGTGCTAGAGAATGGCAAGAAATGACGAAAAAAGCCAATCAAGAAAATGGATATATAGCTATAGTTTTAGATAATATACTTTACTCAGCACCAAGTGTAAGAAACCAACCAGAGGGTATTGCAGGTGGAAGATCTCAGATTTCAGGTGCATTTACACTCAATGAAGCGGTAGATTTAGCAAACGTTTTAAGAGCTGGAAAGTTACCAGCATCTGCTGAGATTGTTCAGGCAGACGAGGTAGGACCTTCTTTAGGACAAGAGGCTATTGACAGTGGAATGATGTCGTTCTTAATTGCATTGGCATTTGTTGTACTATGGATGATTTTCTATTATGGAAAAGCTGGTGCTTTTGCTGATGTTGCATTATTGTTAAACATCTTATTGATATTTGGTGTATTAGCAAGTTTAGGTGCGGTATTAACCTTACCTGGTATTGCAGGTATTGTATTAACTATAGGTATTTCGGTAGATGCTAATGTACTTATCTTTGAGCGTATTAGGGAAGAATTAGCAAAAGGCAAATCGCAAAAGGAATCTATTAAAGATGGTTTTTCAAATGCATTGTCTTCGATTTTGGATGCAAATATTACTACAGGTTTAACAGCCTTGATTTTATTCTTGTTTGGTACAGGCCCAATTAAAGGTTTCGCAACCACGTTAATCATAGGTATTTTAACATCGCTATTTACAGCAATTTTCATCACTCGTTTATTAATCGATTGGTGGGTAAACAGAGGTGGTACTTTAGATTTTGCTACATCATTGACTAAAGGCTTATTTAAGAATGTTAATATAGATTTCTTAAAGAAGCGTAAGATGGCTTATATCATTTCAGGAGCTTTAATTATTGCAAGTTTAGGTTCTTTATTTACAACAGGTTTAGATCAAGGTATAGATTTTATTGGTGGTAGAACTTACCAAGTACGTTTTGAGCAACCAGTGAGTACTGAAGAAATTACAAGTGTACTAAATGATCCAAATGTATTTGGAAGTGCTGAGGTAAAAACTATCGGAGCGGCAAATCAGTTAAAGATTTCTACAAAATATAAAGTAGAAGATAACACAGTTGAAGCTGATGAAGAAGTACAAACTAGATTATTTGAAGCACTTAAACCTTATTTACCTGATGGGATGACCTATGAAGAATTTGATAACGGTTCAGATGAAGCCAAAATTGGTAAAATGCTCTCTAGTAAAGTAAGTCCTACTATTGCTGATGACATTAAAAAGTCTTCATTTTGGGCAGTTTTAGGGTCTTTAGTAGTTGTGTTCCTTTATATCTTATTCAGATTTAAGAAATGGCAGTTCTCACTTGGTGCAGTTGCTGCGGTTTTCCATGATGTCTTAATCGTGTTGGGTATCTTCTCATTAACATGGAAGTTTATGCCATTTAGTATGGAGATTGACCAAGCGTTTATTGCGGCGATTTTAACAGTAATAGGTTACTCACTTAATGATACCGTGGTAGTATTTGATAGAATTAGAGAATACTTAAATGAGCACACATCATGGGAATTTGGTAAAACCATTAATGCTTCACTAAATAGTACATTAAGTAGAACATTAAATACCTCTGTAACCACTTTAGTGGTATTATTGGCAATGTTCATTTTTGGTGCAGAATCTCTTAGAGGTTTATTATTTGCGTTAATCGTTGGTGTGGTAGTTGGTACCTATTCTTCTATGTTTATTGCAACACCATTAATGTATGATACAGCTAAAAAAGGTGATGCTGCAGAATCATTAAAGAAGAAAGTAAAAGAAGAGGACGAAGAATAAAACTTTGATATCTGGATTATAACAAAAACGCCTTTCTGAAAAGAAGGGCGTTTTTTTAATTTTAGATTTTTACATCAATCAACCTTTCTTAAGGTAATCTGATTGGTTTCAAAGTCAGTTGGTCGTGATGATCCGTCAAAGCCTAATGCTAAAACCATTTCTGTCTCAGAGTTCATCTTAAAAATACCTTGAAGGATTCCCATAGTTTCATCATTTTCAATTTTTTTAACTATGATATCCACATTGTAATAATTGTCTTTTTTCTCAACTTCGTATTGCATAGAAGCTTCAACACCATCTCTTACAAATGATTTACCTCCCATTATTTGACCATCAAATTCAAATATTGCATAGCCGTCATCGGTAAAAGTAACATAGCCTATATCTCCTTTATCCTGACCGCGCCATTTACCAACATAAGCTGGGGTTTCAACTAAAGTAAAAGCACTGAATAGTGTAAATGATAAAAATAAAATTGAAAGGTTTTTAAGTAATTTCATATAGTTGGAAATTTAAATTATTTCACAATATATATCATTTTAAATTTATAAGCTTTAAAATGGGTTTCTTAGTTTTTACGAAAATCAATCTTATCGCCAACTTCAAGTTGCCATTCATCCGAAAGGCCAGCGTTGATTTCTAAAACATATTTAGCAGGTACTTCAGAGGGTAGCGAAGTCTCGTCTAATGGCTTTGCATTTCTCTGAAAGCTAACAATTTTATAAGATTCATCTATGTAAATAATATCTAAAGGGATTTTAGTATTCTTCATGTAGAAATTACGCAGCTGCTCATCTGGAAATATAAATAACATGCCTTGGTTGATACCAAGTTTGGTTCGGTACATTAAACCAGTTTGTGTTTCATACGCGTCTTCCGCAATTTCTATATCCAAAGTTTTAACGATAGAATCTGATTTTCCTTTTTTAAGTTGCAATACACCTTCTTTTTTAAAGTTAACTTCTACCTTATCACTAGAAGTAGTTTTCTTTTCATTTTTACAATTGAAAAAAATAACCAAAGAAAAAATAAGAAATGAAAATCTTATGAAACGGTTAAAACGCATTAAGCAATTTTGTTTTTTGGTTTGTAAACAAACATAAAGTATAATCCAATTAGTATAAATGGTATACTTAAAAGCTGACCATTATTAAGCACGTTCCCGAAGAAGGCAGCTAAATCTTCATCTCCTTGAGGTTCTTTAACGAATTCAACAAAGAATCTAATAGTCCATAGAAAGACTAAAAACAATCCGAACAAAAATCCTTCTTGTTTAGATTTATTGGTTTTCCAGTAGAAGTAAAGCAAGGTAATGAACACAAAAACATAACAAAAAGCTTCATACAATTGTGCTGGATGTCTTGGTTCTGTTTCACTGAGTTGTCTAAATACAACACCAAAATCACTATTGGTGTATTTGCCGATGATTTCTGAATTGATAAAATTTCCGATTCTTACAAATACTGCACCCAATGCCGTAGCGATAACAACACGGTCTAAAATCCAAAGAATGGTTTTATTTAAAACCTTCTTATTAAACAAATACATTGAGATAATCATGCCTATAGCTGCACCATGACTCGCCAAACCCTGAAAACCTGTAAATCGAATACCATCTTTAAAACTAAAAGGTAAAAAGATACTAAAGAAATCTTCGCTGATTAATTCAGATTGGTAAAAAATCACATGACCTAACCTGGCACCAATCATGATTCCTAAAACAGAGTATATGAAAAGAGAATCTAGAGATTCGTTGGATTGATTTTCGTTTTTCCAAATCTTCTTGGTAATGTAGAAGCCTAATATAAAGGCAACAATCCACATTACGCTATAAAAATGAAGTTCAAAAAAACCAAGATCGATGGATTTAATAGGATCCCAGTATATTTTTAATGCGTGCATATTTGTAATGTTTTCACTGTAAATATAAGATTTTGTTAGGGAGTGAAAATAGGATTAACGTAATATTAATCTTCTTTTGGAGGCACAGGGTCATAACCTTTTCCTCCCCAAGGATGACAACTAAAAATCCGTTTCAATGCCAATTTACCTCCTTTAAAAAACCCATGTACCTCCAAAGCCTCTTTAGCATAATGCGAACATGTAGGTTGATATCTGCAAGTAGCAGGTGTAATAGGCGATATAAAAGTTTGATAGACTTTGATTAAAAAAATAAACGGTGCAATCAAAACTTTTTTCATCTGTTAATAGTTATCGTTTTTTTTAGTTGACAGATGGAATTCGCTTTTATAATTTGAGAAAGAGATTAACATAGTTATATAGCTCATTTCATAATCTTGGTAAAGTCCTTTCCTTTGGAAAGGATTTAGGATAGGCTTTTAATTGGTTGTAAATGTAGTGCCTTCCCTACTGTCATTAAGTTGGATGCCAACTTCTGCGAGTTCATCTCTAATCTTATCAGACAATGCAAAATCCTTATTCAGCCTTGCTTCTTTTCTAAGATTAATTAATATTTCAACCGCACCAGACAACTTATCTGTGTCTGAGTTCTCTTTAGATACATTAACTAAACCTAAAACATCAAAAGTGAAGTTTTCTATCGTTTCTTTCAGTAAGATCAGGTCTTCTTTTGTTACAGACGCACTGCCATCTTTAACTTGATTAATGAATTTTGCTGCATCAAACAAGTTCGCTATTAAAATAGGAGTATTGAAGTCGTCATTCATGGCATCATAACATTTCTGTTTCCATTCTGAAACATCAAATGATGAAGATTCTCCAGTTTTTAAATCATCAATTAAATTGATAGCATCAATTAATCTGTAAAATCCTTTTTCACTAGCTAATAAACCATTATTGGTAAAATCTAAAATACTTCTGTAATGTGCTTGAAGCATAAAAAACCTAGCGACACTAGGAGTATAAGCTTTAGTTATATGTGGATTGTCTCCAGAAAAAATTTCGTTGGGTAGAATAAAATTTCCAGTAGATTTTGCCATTTTCTTACCATTCATAATAAGCATATTGGCATGCATCCAATAATTTACTGGCGAATGATTATTGCAAGCTTCTGCCTGAGCAATTTCACATTCATGATGCGGAAATTTTAAATCCATGCCTCCACCATGTATGTCAAACTGCTCTCCAAGATATTTGGTGCTCATAGCTGTACACTCTAAGTGCCATCCTGGGAAGCCATCACTCCAAGGAGAAGGCCAACGCATTATGTGTTGCGGTTCAGCTTTTTTCCATAGCGCGAAGTCTTGTGGGTTTTTCTTATCAGATTGCCCATCAAGAGCTCTTGTATTATGAATCAAATCTTCAAGCTTACGTTTACTTAAGATGCCGTAAGGTTTAGTTTCGTTGTATTTATGGACATCAAAATACACAGAACCGTTAACAACATACGCCATGCCATTATCTATAATGGTCTTAATGAGTTCTATTTGCTCAATAATATGGCCAGTTGCAGTAGGTTCTATACTTGGAGGTAAGAAGTTGAATTTATTTAAGATATTATGAAAGTCCACCGTGTAACGTTGTACCACTTCCATTGGCTCAATAGCTTC
>JAGQZO010000046.1 GCA_020435515.1 Winogradskyella sp.
CATAAACATCTTTTACTTCTGGAATAGTGATATCTTTTTTCAAACCTTATAACGCTGACTTAAACTGCTCTAAAAATCTTACATCATTTTCGCTCAACAAACGAATATCGCTAATTTGATGCAATAATAACGCTATCCTATCGATCCCCATTCCAAAAGCAAAACCAGAGTATTCCTTAGAGTCGATACCACAGTTATCCAAAACATTAGGATCCACCATACCACAGCCCATAATTTCTAACCAGCCTGTTCCTTTGGTCATTTTATAATCGGTTTCGGTCTCAAGTCCCCAATATACATCCACCTCTGCACTTGGCTCAGTAAAAGGGAAATATGATGGACGTAAACGAATTTTAGACTTGCCAAACATCTCAGTTGTGAAATATTGAAGTGTTTGTTTCAAATCTGCAAAGCTTACATCTTTATCAATATACAAGCCCTCTACCTGATGGAAAAAACAATGTGAACGTGCTGAAATAGCTTCATTGCGATATACTCTGCCTGGTGAAATGGTACGAATAGGAGGTTTGTTATTTTCCATATAACGCACTTGTACAGAACTTGTATGTGTACGTAATAATATATCAGGATTGGTTTGAATAAAAAACGTATCCTGCATATCGCGTGCTGGATGATATTCTGGTAAGTTTAAGGCTGTAAAGTTATGCCAATCGTCTTCAATCTCTGGACCTTCACTTACATTAAACCCAATACGCGAAAAGATATCAATGATTTGGTTTTTAACAATAGATATTGGGTGGCGAGCACCTAAAGCAATTGGTTCTCCTGGACGAGATAAGTCACCATAAACACCTTTGTCTTCTTCCTGATTTTCTAGGTTTTCCTTTAAAGCATTAACTTTATCTTCAGCTGTTTTCTTAAGCTGATTTATGGTTTGTCCAAACTCTTTCTTTTGTTCGTTGGCTACATTTTTAAATTCAGCAAAATACTGCTTTAGTAATCCTTTAGATCCTAAATACTTAATCCTAAATGCCTCAACCTCTTCTTTTGACTGTGCAGAAAATGCTTCAGCTTCTGCAATCAACTCTTTTAACTTATCTATCATTTTTATGCTGAATTAATTCGGTATGTCCTTAAAATCAGACCGCAAATTTAAAAAATCTTAATCTATATACTCTATTTCTACAAAATAGTTCACAATCGCCTCTTTCATCAATACACTTTGCTCACCTGCTTTTAAAAATGGTAATTGCTCTTTTACTTTATAATGTGGCCACCCTTCTTCATCTACAAAATCGAATTCATAAAAACCATATGGCTCTAAAAGTTTACAGATTGCTATATGCATTAAGTCTAGTTTATGGTCTTTTTTGTACTCACGGTGTATTTGCCCTAACTCTTGCACTCCGATAAGGTAAATTATAGAATCTAAGTCTAATGTATCGCCATCGGCAAATTGCTTAGATAGCTTTTCTACTACCAAATCCCAACGCTCTTTTAATTGTTCGTCTCTAGCCATAATTTGCATAACAAAATAAGACCTCAAAGTTAATAAACTAAAAGCTCTGATTAATCGTTATTAGTTTAAAATGGCAAAATTGATGTACTTTTGTTTAAACCGCTTTCTCTATGAGTATTATTGACATTGTTTTAGCTGCCCTTTTATTATTTGGATTTATCAGAGGACTTTTTAAAGGGCTTTTCGTTGAAATTGCATCGCTCGTTGCTTTGGTATTAGGTGTGTATGGTGCCATTCATTTTAGCTATTTTGCTGCTGATTTTCTAGAGTCTAAAGTTGATTGGAGTGAAAAAACCATCAATATTGTTGCTTTCGCCATTACTTTTGTTATCATAGTTTTGGCCATTAGCCTAGCGGGAAAAGCACTGACTAAACTTGCAGACTTTGCTGCATTAGGGATTTTAAACAAACTTCTTGGAGGTGTCTTTGGTGCTTTGAAAATAGGACTAATCCTGAGTATACTCCTTATTGTATTTAGCAAATTGAACAATACCTTACCATTTATGGAAAAGGAAGATTTGGAAAAAAGCGTTTTGTATGAACCTGTGAAATCTTTAGCACCAATGATTTTTCCTAATCTTATAAAGAGTGAAGTAGAGCAAGAGGCTACTAATGAAGACGTATAAAAAAAGCCACTAAAGGTGGCTTCTATTTTAATTTCACTTAAAAAAGTTTAAGAATAAAATTCTACTTCACCTGTACTTAGATCGTACATACCACCAACAATTTTTATTTCTCCGTTTTTTTCCATTTCACTTAAAATGACGCTTTGGCTTCTAACGTTATCCAAAGTCATTTCGACATTCATTTTAGCAACGGCATCCACAAATTCTAAATTAGATGAATTACGAACAGACTTATCTTCAGGTTCTTCTACAGCATATACAGCTGGCTCTATCTTATTTATAAGAGCGGTAAGGTTACCCATTCTAGCATGATCACAGGCACCCTTTATGGCACCACAACTGGTATGTCCTAATACTACTATAAGTTTTGTGCCTGCTAGCTTACAGGCAAATTCCATGCTTCCTAAAATGTCTTGATTTACAAAATTACCTGCAATTCTAATACTAAAAATATCGCCTAGACCTTGGTCAAAAACCAATTCTGCCGACACTCTAGAGTCTATACAACTCAAAA
>JAGQZO010000047.1:0-16836 GCA_020435515.1 Winogradskyella sp.
TTGTTAAAATGAAGCGCACCTTTGGAGAAAGTAAAGCGCTTAAACGAAACATTAGAAAGAACTTTACCATAGAGGAATATGAAGCAATAAAAGCTATTAGGCATGATGTTGTGGTAACAGTTTCAAATTTATCTATGAATCGAGTAGAGTATAAGTCCATAAACGATTGTTCTTATGAGGAGTTTTGTAATTGGATTTGGATTTCATGCAACTATATCCCATTTATGTCTTTGGCAAAGGTAGATGGATATGAATATGCCGATGGAGGATTGGGTTGTGTAATTCCGATAAGAGAAGCCATATTGAGAGGTGCTACAGAAGTTGATGCCATCGTTCTTGAGGCTGAAAACCTTGGTAAGCAGCGTGTTCTTGGAAAAAATCCATTCTCGTTAATGATGAATTTATTTGGGCATTTGCTCGATCAGGTGGAGCGGAATGACATTGTGATTGGGCAGTTGGCCGCAAAAAACAATAATGCTAAACTGAATTTGTACTACACACCAACGAACCTCACCGAAAATTCATTGATTTTTAGTAAGCGACTTATGGAAAAATGGTGGCAGCAAGGCTATGAGTATGCTGAAAAGAAACATTCGGGTTAAAGTGTGCGGTTTACATATTTAGTAGGCAGTACACAGTATACGGTATGCTTTTGGTTATCAGTATTGAGGGAGGGTGTAAAAAGTCTCTCCTTTTGGAAGGCCTGCCTGTCAGCAGACAGGTTTGATGGGTCTTACCACATCTCGCTAATCTCTTCTTTTATATACGACAATGCCGCATTGCTAGGAGCAGGTTTGTCAATTAGCTCAGTTAAAACAACTTCGCGCAATTTATCTGCACTGTCTGTTTTTTCGTTCATATTGGCTTTTCGAATAAGCTGAATGGTAGCATTCTTTGCTGCCAAAATGATACTCCAGCATTGGTCGCTAACATAGACTTGTTGCGTTAAATTGTGTTCAAATTCTTGTTCAATTGTTGCTACAAGTAAGTTTTCATAATCTTCTTTATTTGAAGATGTTGGGTTAACTCTTGTTAACAGTTTTTGTGGTTTTATGCGTTCCAAAAAAAGCGACATGCGTTCATAAGCTTGAAGCCTCAATGGATAGGATTCTTTTTGTAAATCTCTTTTAATTATAAAGTGACGTCTATTGTTTTCATTATCTATATGTTCCCTAAAAAACAAATAGGCAATGGCTCCAGTTACAAGGGTAGGAATTGTGTACATTAAAAGATTAAGAAGTTGTTGTTCCATGGTATTTAGTATTCAGTAATCAGTATTTAGTAGTAAGTATTCAGTAATTAGTAATCAGAATTCAATATTCAGAATTCAATCATCAATCGTCAATCGTCACTCATTTTCCGCCACCAAGATAAACACAATCTTTTAAATGTTGCATGCTTTTAAATTCAACAGGTGTTTTTTCGTAGTTAAAGGTGTGCTTAAATTCTTTGGTTAGATTATGGTCGTCAACGTTCATTTCTATATCACCCATATTAAATTGGCAAGGGTGCTCGTAGCCAGAAGCATGGGTAATTTCAATCAATTCCTTTCTAAAGGTCTTAAAGTATTGTGCCAATCGCTCCGATTTTAAAGGCACGTTGATACCATTTTGCAACCATTTGTTTTGGGTTGCAACACCAGCAGGGCAGCGGTTGGTATGGCAAATCTGTGCCTGTATACAACCAATGCTCATCATGGCTTCACGTGCCACGTTAATACAGTCCGTACCCATAGCAAAAGCCATGGCTGCTTTGGCAGGAAACCCAAGTTTACCGCTACCAATAAAAACAATACGTTCAGTAAGATTGTACTTTTGAAATAGCTTATAAAAATCACTAAAGCCATAAACCCAAGGTAGGGAGACATGGTCTGCAAAACTTGGCGGAGCCGCTCCTGTGCCTCCTTCGCCACCATCAATAGTGATGAAATCTGGCCCACGATTTTCCTCCTTCATGATTTGCGCCAATTCTTCCCATTGGTCTAGTTTACCAATGGCGGCTTTAATGCCAACAGGTAAACCTGTAGCTTCGGCAATACCTTCTATAAAATCTACCAATTCTGGTACGGAGTTAAAAGCCGAATGGTTAGGTGGTGATAATACTGTTTTGCCTACTTCAACACCTCTAATTTCGGCTATTTCTTTGCTGATTTTCTTTCCAGGAAGTACTCCTCCTTTTCCTGGTTTTGCACCTTGAGATAATTTAATTTCAATAGCTTTGATGAAGGGGTTGTCTTCCACCAGTTTTACCATTTTTTCCATGGAAAAGCCACCATCTTCAGATCTTACACCAAAGTACCCTGTACCAAAATGGAATATCACATCACCACCATTTCTGTGATATGGAGACAAACCTCCTTCACCTGTGTTATGGTAAGCACCAGCTAGTTTTACACCTTTGTTTAACGATTCTATAGCTTTAGCGGATAATGAGCCATAGCTCATGGCGGACACGTTGATTATAGAGCATGGCCTGTAAGGCCGTTTGCGTTTGTGGTAGGCTCCCATAACTTTAGCGCATGGAATAAAGGTTTTGTCTAAAGCATTTGGGTGGTCGTCTTCTAGCTTGTAAGGCATCATGGCATTGTTTATAAAAATATGCTGATGCGCGTATATATCCCTATCGGTGCCAAAGCCTTCGTAATTGTTTTCTTGTTTTGCAGAAGCATAAATCCAGCTGCGCTCTATACGGTTAAATGGCAATTCTTCTCTATTGTTAGCTACAAAATATTGGCGCATTTCTGGTCCGATACTTTCTAGTAGATAGCGCAAATGACCTACAATAGGAAAATTATGGCTTATGGTATGTTTGCGTTGAAAAAAGATGTCTCTAATAGCTACGAGTACTAAAAAAATAATGATCCAAAGCCACCAAGGAATGTTGCCTAGGAATTCTAAAATGGAATCCATATTCTAAAATAAATTTGCACTAATATATTGAAAATTGATTATATCGAACTCTTGATATTTTGTTTATAATTAATGGCTTTTAAATATGGAAAACCCTAAGACAATGTGTAATTTCACGGTTTGAAAAAATGAAGCTTTGGAACAATATCTCAGTCAACTTAACGACGCACAATTAGCACCGACCTTACAGAAAGATGGACCAATGATCGTAATCGCTGGTGCAGGTTCTGGTAAAACACGAGTGCTCACTTATCGTATTGCTTATTTAATGAGTCAGGGTGTGGACGCCTTTAATATTTTGGCATTAACCTTTACCAATAAAGCGGCTCGTGAGATGAAAGGGAGAATTGCGGCTATAGTAGGCGATGGTGAAGCTAAGAATCTTTGGATGGGTACGTTTCACTCCGTATTTGCGAAGATCCTTCGGTTTGAAGGCCATCATTTGGGTTTTCCAAGCAATTTCACAATTTACGATACACAAGATGCCCAAAAACTGATAGGGTCTATTATTAAGGAAATGGGACTCGACAAAGATATCTACAAAGCCAAGCAGGTCTATAGTCGCATTTCATCATATAAAAACAGTCTCATTACCGTAAAGGCTTATTTTAACAACCCTGAACTCATGGAAGCTGATGCCATGGCGCGACGACCAAAAATGGGCGAAATCTACAAGGAATATGTAGAGCGTTGCTTTAAGGCAGGTGCGATGGATTTTGATGACTTATTATTAAGAACAAACGAATTACTTACCCGTTTTCCTGCGGTTTTGGCGCAGTATCAAGATCGCTTTAGATATATTTTGGTAGATGAGTATCAAGATACCAACCATTCGCAATACCTTATCGTTAGGGCTTTGTCTGATCGATTTCAAAATATCTGTGTGGTAGGTGACGATGCACAGAGTATTTATGCCTTTCGTGGTGCAAACATCAATAATATTTTGAATTTTCAGAAGGATTATGACGATGTTAAGGTCTATCGTTTAGAACAGAACTACCGTTCAACCAAAATGATTGTTGGTGCTGCCAATTCGGTCATAGAACATAATAAAACCAAGCTTGATAAAATCGTTTGGACAGCCAATGCTATTGGTGAAAAAGTAGTAGTGCATCGTACAATGACAGATGCCGATGAAGGTCGCTATGTAGCCAGTACCATTTGGGAAACCAAAATGAATCAGCAACTACAAAATAGCGATTTTGCCGTGCTTTACAGAACTAATGCACAGTCGCGAGCTATTGAAGATGCCTTAAGAAAGCGTGATATTCCGTATAGGATTTATGGCGGCTTGTCCTTCTACCAACGTAAGGAAATTAAAGATGTCACGGCCTATTTGCGTTTGATATTAAACACATCTGACGAAGAAGCGTTAAAACGTATTATCAATTACCCAGCCCGTGGAATTGGCCAAACTACAATAGATCGCTTAGTTGTTGCTGCTAATGCCACAGGAAAGACCATTTATGATGTTATGAAAGATATCGATAATGTGGCGATAGATATTAATAGCGGTGCTAAAAACAAACTTAAGGATTTTGTAGCCTTAATAGAAAGCTTTAAGGTAATGAACCAAAATGCCAATGCTTTTGAGTTGGCAGAGCATGTGGCTAAAACCAGCGGTCTTATTCGCGAGCTCGATAAAGATGGTACTCCCGAGGGAGTTACCAAGCTCGATAACGTTCAGGAGTTGTTAAACGGTATTAGGGACTTTGTTGAAGGCCAAAAAGAAGTAGCGGATACCACAGGGTCGTTAGCAGAATTTTTAGAGGATATTGCTCTTGCAACCGATTTGGATGGTGATAAAGGCGATCCTAATCATGTAGCTTTAATGACCATACACCTAGCCAAAGGGTTAGAATTTCCTCATGTCTTTATTGTAGGTATGGAAGAGGATTTATTTCCGAGTGCCATGAGTATGAATACTAGGAGTGAGTTGGAAGAAGAACGTCGATTGTTTTATGTGGCATTAACACGTGCCGAAAAGCAAGCCTATCTTACCTATACCATATCGCGTTACCGTTGGGGAAAATTGATTGATGCTGAACCAAGCCGATTTATTGAAGAAATAGATGATGAGTTTGTAAACATCACCACACCGTTAAAGGAGCAACGTTTTAACCCTATGTTAGATGCGTCTATTTTTGGTGATGTCAGTGCTGAGCGTAGTCGAAGTATTGAACCTAACAAAGTTCGTTTTGCAAAACCTAAATCTCCAAAATTCCAAAAGAAAGAGACTAGAGAAAAACCTGAAAGCTTTCAAATTAGTACTCCAAAAAAATTAAAGTCTGTAAGCCAATCTGATGGTGCTTCAAATTTGTTTGACAATAAACTTACTGTTGGCAATATCGTAAATCATCAACGCTTTGGTAGAGGAGAAGTGCTTAAAATTGAAGGTGCTGGTGGAGATTTAAAAGCCGAAATTAAGTTTGAAAATGGAGATACCAAGAAGTTGCTGCTGCGTTTTGCGAAGTTGGAAATTATAAGCTAATCACTTCACCATACATACCGAATTAATATTACCATCATCATCATACTCTTTTACAGAATTTGCAGGATCTGTAATCCACTCACCATCAACAATGAATTTATAATGATGTTTTCCACCAGATAGGCGTTTCTCATAAACCCAGCAATTATCCTTCTTGGTCATCTTGCATTCATCTTCAGTCCAATCGTTAAAATCTCCACTAAGAATTACCATTTCTGCATCAAGGTAATCACAAAGCCTAAATGTTACATTTTTCTGTACATCAATTACAGAGTTATAACCATCATATTCGTTTTCAACTTTTGATGGATTTTGAGGGTCTATAATCCATAGGTGTTTATCTATAATAAACTTATATTGGTAAATGTCTGGCCTTAATTGTAAAGTAACTTCCCAACCATCTTCTGTTGGTTTCATTTTAAAACCAGTTTCGTCCCAACGGTTAAATGTACCACTCAGAATAACTTGTTCTGCGTTTTTATAGCCTTTAAGTTTAAAAGTAACATTGCCATAATCGGTAGCAAAAGCACTGTAAAGTTTAAGGTTGTAAGCCATAAGCCTATGGCCTTTATAATCTCTTGCATCTACGATATTTTCAAAATCTTCAGAGGGTTCTGCCCAGTGATATCCATTGACGATAAATTTAAATTCCCAATCAAAATCTGATGTAAAAACCGAAAGATCCTTTTTTAATTCATAGATGCTGTCGCTAACCTTTGTCATTTTCCATTGGTCTTTGGCCCAATCATTAAATTCACCTGAGACGCATACATATTCTATTGGGTCTCCATTGTTTTTTATGTTGGGATAGTCGTTAACATTGAATATAAATGTAAGCTTGTCACCATCAATTTTATAACCCTTTTTGTTTTGGGAATTAATGTTGATGGTTAAAAACAAAAGACCTAAAAAAGGTAGTAATATCTTGTTTTTTATTGTCAAGGTTCTGTAATAGGACTCGCTATAAAATACAGCTTCTTTTTCCTGTAATTGATTATTGTTCTTTTTTGCACGAAGAATTCAAAACCTAAAACACCATCTAAGTTAGTACCAAAAGCATCATTCATTTTTCTTAGATTGGTAAGTACCGTTTTCATAGGACCAAAGTAAATTGAATCATTCAGTTTTACTCTGTACAATTTCCCTGCCAAAACTTTTTTCTTCTTACCACTGGCACCTGTAAGTTTTAATTCTCTACTTGGGTAAAAATAATCTAAAATATCTGAATCTAGGTTTTTGTTAAGTTGATTGTATTCTGCAGCTGTGTCTAAACCAAATTGCACTTTTTTATCACCAACGTAAGCATCAATTATAATAGTGTGCTTTTTTAGCTTAAAATCTATACTGTCTTCAATGGTCTCTGCATAGACTTTGTCTGATAGCTTATTTCCATTTTTATCCATTTTAGTAAGAGTTAGCTGGTTGAGGTGCATGTCTATAAAGATTTCAAAATCTTTGAGAATACTGTAGCCGATTATGCCCAATAGCTTAATTTTTTTGGTTTGCTCTATGTGAGATAAATCGATGACATCAGCATTGAGTTTTTCGAGATTAATATCATTAATGCTCAAGAGATTAAGATGTTTTTCTTTAACATCTTCAATATTATCGTTTACGCCACTTTTTTGCTCGCCATCGTCACCATATTTTCTGGTAGGTTTAAAATGAACACTATTTAAGATTAGCGTTTCAGAGCCAGTATCTATAATAAAATCACCAATTTCGTCAAGTATTTCAACTTCAACAACTATGAGTTGATCTATGACCTTGAATGGTATACGCGTCGTAGAGGTATTAACAAATTCTGCTTTTGTAAAAAAGAATGGAGGAACATCCTTTATAGGCTTTTCTTCCGTTGCAAAAATATAAGCGGATAAAAAAAGTAAGACGATTATTTTGATTGATTGATGCATACTATATAGACTGAAAAAAGCTATAAAATGTTACAGTCTAAAAAAAGATTATAATTTTTTTAGCATTTATGTGTATCTTTAAGTTATGGCAGAATTCATTAAGATATATCCTGAAAATCCAAACCCAAAAGCGGTTCAAAAAGTAGTTGAGGTTTTAAAAAGAGGTGGCTTGGTAATTTATCCAACAGACACTGTGTATGGTCTGGGTTGCGATATTACTAACATTAAGGCACTTGAACGTATAGCACAGATAAAGGGTGTGAAACTCGAAAAATCCAACTTTTCTTTTGTGTGCGAAGATTTAAGCAACCTAAGTGACTATGTGAAACAAATAGATACCTCTACATTTAAAATTTTAAAACGTGCTTTACCAGGACCTTATACGTTTATTTTACCAGGTTCAAAGAGATTGCCAAACCCATTTAAAAATCGAAAAACCGTAGGTATTAGAGTGCCAGATAATTCTATTTCTTTAGCCTTAGTACGTGCATTGGGCAACCCTATTGTGTCAACTTCTATTAGAGATGAAGATGATATAATAGAATATACCACAGACCCAGAGCTGATCCTTGAAAAATGGGATAATTTAGTCGATGTGGTTATTGATGGAGGTTATGGTGGTAACGAAGCCTCTACAATAATTGACCTTTCAGGAGATTCAATAGAAGTTGTAAGAGAGGGAAAAGGAAGTTTGGAAATATTTTAAACCTGATTTAAAATCTTTACCCCTTTGCTGCTATTTAAGTAAAATAGTACGAGCGAAATTAACCCACAAACTAAGAAACCTATAAATAGTGGTGTTACAGAATCGGTAACGTAAGTGCCTATATAATCTGCAATAGGTACGGCCATTACCGTAGAGATAAATCCGTTTAAAGCAGAACCGATACCGGCAATATGACCCATAGGTTCCATGGCTAATGCGCGTAGATTTCCAAATAAAAAGCCTATGGCAAAAAACTGTAGTGCAAAAAAGGTAATGAGAACTGTTATACTTGGGTTGTTGCCAGAGCTAAATAGAATAATGAATATTAGAGATATTACTATAAAACATATCATGGCTGTATGTACAATAGTTTTCATGCCAAATTTAACCACGAGCTGACTATTAAGGAACGTTGCCAAACCAACAGAAATGGCTAGACTTGCAAAAATAAGTGGAAACTCATCAGCAAGATTGTATTGCTTTTCAAAAATACGCTGTGACGTACTTAGGTAAACCATAAAAGAACCTGTAATAAAACCAGATAATAGTGTGTAGATTACTGCAGATCTAATCTTGAAAAATTGTACCGTTCCTGTTTTAAATATGGCAAGTCTGTATGGAATTTTGTATTTTTCCTTTAAGGTTTCGGGTTGCCTTAACCAAAACCAAAGTACTACCAAAACTCCGAATATTAAATTAAACGTAAAGATGAATTTCCAATCATAATGGTTCATCAAAAACTGACCAAGTGTAGGTGCAACAACAGGAACAAGAATAAATACCATAACTACGATTGATAGAATCTTGGCCATATAGTCTCCCTCGTAAGAATCCCTTACCATGGCAATACACATGGTTCTTGGCGAGGCAAGCGCTACACCCTGTAATACCCTACCAAAAAGCATTATTTCAAAACTTTTAGTGGTAATGCATATTAAAGAGGCTAAGATAAAAAGTATAAAACCTACATAGACTATTGGCTTTCTTCCAAAGCTATCGGATAGCGGACCAAAAATTAATTGTCCAATACCAAGACCTAAGAAAATAGAAGTAATGAGTTTGGGAAGCTCCAAAGGTTCGCTAATACTCAGGTGATTTCCAATTAAT
This sequence comes from Winogradskyella sp., assembly GCA_020435515.1. Lineage (GTDB taxonomy): Bacteria > Bacteroidota > Bacteroidia > Flavobacteriales > Flavobacteriaceae > Winogradskyella. The sequence continues at coordinate 9,127 of JAGQZO010000047.1, forward strand.
GGTAAAGCAGGTAAAACAGCATCGATAGAGAGCGCAACAATAGACATTAGCGCTGCCATAAGTACAACAAATTCAAACTGCGACCGCTTTTGTTTTTCCATGGCGCAAAAGTAAGCTATTTATTACCTACTTTTGAGTAGAGTACACCACATTACTATTAAACCTTTGTTAAGATGCTAACCTCAACCCTTATTAAATTATTCAGCAGAGATCTCGAAAAATTAAAACAAGAAATAGAAGCTTATAAAGAAGAAGAAAAATTATGGATTGTAACCAAAGAAATTTCCAATTCTACAGGTAATTTATGTTTACATATTATTGGTAATTTAAATCATTTTATTGGAGCGGTTTTAGGCAATACAGGTTACATAAGACAGCGAGATTTAGAGTTTTCCCTTAAGGATATTCCAGTAAAAAAAATGGTGAGGCAAATAGATGACACAATCAATGTTGTTCAAAATACATTAAGTAAGTTAACGGAGAGAGATTTGCAAGAAGAGTACAAAAGAAATCCTTTTGAATATTATATGACTACCGAATATTTCCTAGTGCATTTATCAATGCATTTAGCTTATCATTTAGGACAAATTAACTACCATAGGCGATTACTTATCACATAAGAAATTTAAATCTTTTACAGGCAAATTGTTAAGAATTTGTTCATAAATATTTAGGCACTTTTCTCATTATTGAATTTTTAATTCAACCCTATAAATTAACTTTTTTTTTGAGAATAATTTCTCAAATCACCGTTTTCTTTGACGTTTATCTAATGTTATCCCAATGTTAATAAAAGTGTTAAAAAAAATGAAATTTAACTCTGGAAAAAGGGAGTAATAAATTGGATATTTGGTCTCGTCCAAAAATTAATCTAAATACATTTCCTCATGCAAATAACACATATCCAGAAACGGGATTTTTCAACAAAGCCCTTCCAGTTAAGTAAAATTACCAATGCAATTCTTAAGGCAATGACCGCCCTAGAACACGGGAGTTTAGAGGATGCAGAACGTATTTCTCAAAGTGTTTTAGATGTGTTGTTAAAGCAAAAAGAAAAAGAACCAAAGTACGTGCCAACGGTTGAAGAAATTCAAGATGCTGTTGAAAATGCGTTAATGGAAAATTCGTTTTTCGATGTTGCCAAAGCATACATTCTTTACAGAGACGAACAAGCCAGAAAGCGTAAGACAAACATTTTCGAAAAACGAATCAACCTAAAGCCATACGAGTATCCAGATTTGTATGAATATGTACCTGCTATTAGACATTCGTATTGGATTCATACGGAGTTTAATTTTACAAGTGATATTCAAGATTTCAAGGCAGGATTATCTGAAGTTGAGAGAAGCGCAATTAAAAATACGATGCTTGCTATTTCTCAAATTGAAGTTGCCGTAAAATCATTTTGGGGAGATATATATCACAAAATGCCAAAACCAGAAATTGGATCTGTAGGCGCAACATTTGCAGAAAGTGAAGTAAGACATCATGATGCATACTCTCATTTATTGGAAATCTTAGGTCTTAATAAAGAGTTTAATGACTTAAAGAAAAAACCTGTAATCATGCGTAGAGTGCAGTATTTGGAAAATGCGTTGAAGAATTCTAAGAGTGATGATAATAGAGCTTATGCTGATGCAGTATTGCTGTTCTCATTATTTATTGAGCACGTTTCTTTATTTTCTCAGTTCCTTATTATAATGGCTTTCAATAAGCACAAAAATGTATTGAAAGGTATTTCTAATGTGGTTGAAGCAACTTCTAAGGAAGAACAAATTCATGGTGATTTTGGTATAGATATTATTAAAATCATTAAGAATGAAAATCCAGATTGGTTTGACGATAGTTACAGTGCAACTGTACAAGATATGTGTAGAGATGCATTTGATGCGGAGAGCAGAATTGTAGACTGGATTTTTGAGAAAGGAGAAATAGACTTCTTACCAAAAGCGGTTGTAAACGAATTCCTAAAAAACAGATTTAACAAGTCTTTAGAGAGTATTGGTATTGATTCAATATTTGACGTAGACGAAAAGTTATTAGCAGAAACAGAATGGTTTGACGACGAAATCATAGGAACCAAACACGGTGATTTCTTCGTGAAACGATCAATCAACTATAGCAAAAGAACCCAAAGTATAACCAGTGATGACCTTTTTTAAAAATGATAGAGCAAAACCAGATTAATAGCGCAAACACAACAGAAAATAAAACAGAAAACGAATTAATAAATGCAAGAAAAAAGTCTTTACAACAATTAAAGACCAAAACAGATGGAGACTTTGCTTGGTTAACAGACTACAGCAGACAATTCTTAGCATCTGGTTACTTAACAGAAGGAGTAACACCAGAAGAACGCATCAAGGAAATTGCAGACAGAGCAGAACAGATATTGGGAATACCTGGCTATGCAGACAAGTTTTTTAACTACATGTCTCTAGGATACTTCTCACTATCATCGCCAGTATGGTCTAACTTTGGGAAAGAAAGAGGTCTGCCAATTTCTTGTTTTGGATCTCATGTTGATGATGACATGGGTAATATACTTTATACTCAATCAGAAGTTGGTATGATGTCTAAATTAGGTGGTGGTACATCTGGCTACTTTGGCAAAATAAGACACAGAGGAGCTGCTGTTAAGAATAATGGTCAGGCATCAGGAGCTGTGCACATTATGCAATTGTTTGAGTCTATGGTAGATGTTGTAAGTCAAGGATCAGTACGTCGTGGACGTTTTTCACCTTACTTACCGATAGATCATCCAGACATTATGGAATTCTTAGAAATAGGAACTGAAGGAAATCCAATTCAGGAGTTAACACACGGAGTTACCGTTACCAACAAATGGATGCAAGAAATGATTGATGGTGATGAAGAAAAGCGTACTGTTTGGGCAAAAGTATTACAGAGAAGAGGTGAGATGGGTTATCCATATATTTTCTTTACAGACAATGCTAACAATAGTGCTGCCGATGTGTACCAAGATAAAAAGATGCCAATCTATGCTAGCAACCTTTGTACAGAGATTATGTTGCCATCTAATGATGATTGGTCGTTTGTTTGTTGCTTATCGTCACTTAATGTGTTGCACTACGAAGATTGGAAAGACACAGATGCTGTAGAAACAATGATTTATTTCCTAGATGCTATAATTACTGAGTTTACTGAAAAATTAGAAGCATACAAGGAATCACCAAATAGAGATGATCAACAGACATTCTTGTTCATGGAGCGTGCTTATAACTTTGCAAAAGATAACAGAGCGCTAGGATTAGGTGTTTTAGGATGGCATTCTTTATTACAATCTAAGATGTTGGCGTTTAACAGTCAGGAAGCTTTCAACTTAAATAGTAAGATTTTCAAGCTTATTAAAGAGAAATCTTATAAAGCATCTGAAGAATTAGCAGAGCGATTTGGTGAACCAAAAGTATTAAAAGGATATGGTAGAAGAAATACGACTTTAAACGCTATAGCACCAACAACGTCATCTGCATTTATCTTAGGACAAGTATCTCAGGGTATTGAGCCAATATGGTCTAATATCTATGTAAAGGATATTGCAAAGATAAAGACAACAATAAAGAACCCATATTTAGAAGCATTTTTAGAATCTAAAGGAAAAAACACCACTGAAGTTTGGAGAAGTATTAGAGATTACGATGGTTCTGTACAACATTTAGATTTTATGACTGATGAAGAGAAAGATGTCTTCAAGACCTATTCTGAAATAGATCAGATGGACATTATCTATCAAGCAGCCAACAGACAAAACCACATAGATCAAGGGCAGTCTGTAAACATTATCGTACATCCAGAAATGTCTGTAAAGGAGATTAATAAAATACATGTTACAGCATGGAAATTGGGCTTAAAGTCACTATACTATCAGCATAGTATGAATGCGGCACAGAAGTTCAAGCAAAAGAAAGAATGTACAACTTGCGAAGCTTAAATTTATAAGTTTTCTAGGCAAAAAACCCGATTTAATAATCGGGTTTTTTGTTTTTTGTAATTAAAAAATTATAGTGGAATATTACCATGCTTACGCTTAGGTTTGTTGACTTCCTTATTTTCTAGCATACTAAATGCTTTTATAAGTTTACGTCTTGTATTTTCTGGTAGAATCACTTCGTCAATATAGCCACGCTCGGCTGCACTGTAAGGATTGGCGAAAAGTTCAGCATATTCCGCTTCTTTTTCTTTCCATTTCGCTTCAGGGTCATCTGCAGTTGTAATTTCACGTTTAAAAATAATCTCTGCTGCACCTTTGGCACCCATTACTGCAATTTCCGCATTTGGCCATGCAAAATTCATGTCGGCACCTATATGCTTCGAATTCATTACATCGTACGCTCCACCATAGGCTTTACGAGTAATTACTGTAACTCTTGGTACGGTAGCCTCACTAAATGCGTACAATAATTTGGCACCGTGCACAATGATACCATTCCATTCTTGGTCTGTTCCAGGTAAGAAACCAGGGACATCTTCCAATACTAACAACGGAATATTAAAGGCATCACAAAAACGTACAAATCTTGCAGCTTTTTTAGAACTTTTCACACCGAGTACACCAGCTAAAAACATTGGTTGGTTAGCAACAATACCAATAGATTTTCCACCAAGTCTTGCAAAACCTACAATGATATTTTCCGCATAATCTTTATGGATTTCATAGAACGAATCTTCATCAATAATACCTTCTATAACGCTATGCATGTCGTAAGGTTTATTAGGATTATCAGGAACAATATCCGCTAAGCTTTCTCGTATTTCGTCTTTAAGCTCAAAGTCTAAATTTTTAGGCTTCTCTCTATTGCTTTGTGGTAAATAGCTTAATAGTTTTTTAATATCCTCAAGACACTCAACATCATTTGCAGACGTTTTGTGGGCTACACCAGATTTGGTAGAATGTACACTTGCACCACCAAGTTCTTCACTGGTGACCTCTTCATTAGTTACGGTTTTTACAACATTTGGTCCGGTAACAAACATGTAACTGGTATCTTGTACCATTATGGTAAAATCGGTCATAGCAGGCGAATACACAGCACCACCAGCACAAGGGCCCATAATGGCAGAGATTTGAGGAATTACACCTGATGCTTGAACATTTCTGTAAAAAATATCTGCATAGCCACCCAAAGAGCGCACCCCTTCTTGAATACGCGCACCACCAGAATCGTTAAGACCAATAATTGGTGCTCCAACATTAACAGCCATATCCATAATTTTGCAGATTTTTTCGGCATGTGTTTCGGATAAAGACCCACCAAATACCGTAAAATCTTGAGCAAACACATAGACTAAGCGACCATCTACAGTACCATAACCAGTAACAACACCATCACCATAAAACTTCTGATCTTCCATACCAAAGTCTTTTGTTCTATGGGTTACTAGAGCACCAATTTCTTCAAAAGAACCTTCGTCCAACAAGTAAAGAATACGCTCTCTAGCGGTTAGTTTTTTCTTTTCGTGTTGTTTATCTATTCGTTTTTGACCTCCACCTAATTTAGATAAGGCAATTTTTTCGTTTAGTGTTTTTATTTTAGAACTCATAGTATCTTAATTAGGTAATCTTAATAGTTTTTGATTTTCTAAATACTGCTTTAATGCCAATTTGGCTGCAATTTCTGCTTCAGCTTTATGTTGTGCTTCCAAAAGGCTAGGTGAGTAGTATTTCTTTACAAAATGCGTATCAAAGTTTCCGCTTCTAAACGCTTCATGCTCACAAACAAAGCGACCAAACGGAAGCGTGGTTTGTACACCTTTTACGTGATAGTTGTCAATGGCCTTAATCATCAATTCAATAGCTTCGGCACGTGTTTTACCATACGTAATTAGTTTGGATAGCATAGGGTCGTAATAAATTGGCACATCCATGCCTTCTTCAAAACCATTATCTACACGAATATTTTCGCCAGCAGGTAGTTGATAAACTTCCAAATTGCCCACACTAGGTAAGAAATCGTTCATAGGATCTTCAGCATACACACGAAGCTCTAGTGCATGACCATTAATTTTTAAGTCTTCTTGTTTAATGTCTAAAACTTCACCACGAGCTACTTTAATCTGTAGCTCGACTAAATCAACACCTGCAATCCACTCAGAAACTGGGTGTTCTACTTGTAATCTGGTGTTCATTTCTAAGAAATAGAAATTATGATCGGCATCCATGAGGAATTCAACTGTACCAGCACCAACATAATCGCAAGAACGTGCTACATTTATGGCAGCCTGTCCCATTTTTTCTCTAAGCTCTGGTGTTAATATTGCGGAAGGAGCTTCTTCGACTACCTTTTGATGACGACGTTGGACAGAACATTCGCGCTCAAAGAAATGAACGATGTTACCATGTGTATCAGCCATTACTTGAATTTCGATGTGTCTTGGTGAGGTCACATATTTTTCAACAAAAACAGAACCATCTCCAAAGGCAGAAGTTGCCTCGCTAATGGCACGCTTCATTTGGCTCTCTACCTCTTTCTCGTTTTCAACAATTCGCATTCCTTTTCCACCTCCACCTGCAGCAGCTTTTATAAGAATAGGCAAACCAATTCTTTTCGCAATTTCAACCGCTTCCTTTGGGTCGGTGACTGCATGGTCAACACCTGGCACCATTGGGATGTTATAGTCTTTAACGGCATCTTTAGCGGCTAATTTATCTCCCATCATTTTAATGGCTTTAGAGCGTGGGCCAATAAAAATGACGTCATTTTTTTCGCAAAGTTCAGCAAAATCAGCATTCTCACTCAAGAACCCATACCCAGGATGGATACCATCAACATTCAACGATTTGGCAACTTCAATAATTTTATCACCTTTAAGGTACGACTGGTTGGAAGGTGCAGGACCAATACAAACGGCTTCGTCTGCAAATTTTACATGAGGTGAATTTCTGTCGGCTTCAGAAAATACAGCCACAGTTTTTATTCCCATTTTTTTTGCAGTTCGCATGACACGAATTGCAATTTCGCCACGATTGGCAACTAATATTTTTTTCATTTTATTCGAATTCGATTAAAAGTGCATTTTTCTCAACAGTGTTTCCTTGTTTGACCTTAATGGATTTTATGACACCATCTCGAGGTGAGTTGATAACATTTTCCATTTTCATGGCTTCAAGAATTAACAGAGGGTCATCTTCTTTAACTTCTTGTGCTTCTTCAACATTAATTTCTAGAATAAGTCCTGGCATAGGTGCCTTAACGTCGTTTACTTTTTTAGAAGAACCGACTTCAAATCCTAAAGCAGCAATTTGCTGATCTAAGGCATCGTTAAGCACAACGTCGTAGGTGTTGTTGTTCACTTTAATGCTGTATGTTTTTTTGTTGAAATTTGAACTAACAATGTTAGCTTTAATGGAACTATTGTTTTGGAGGATATGATACTTATTTGTTGAGGTTTCAACAGCATCAAGCTGGTCTATTGCTTCTTTGGTTACATCAAACTCATAAGAGGCATTAACTTTTGCTTTATACATATATAGAGGTTTATTAAACTTTGGCTAAGTTAAATTTTAATGGACTTCTAAAATATGAAATAAATCATGTTTACAGAAAGACTTTAATAGATTATAACATTTTATTGATTGAGCTCTTGCGTTTTCTAATCGGTTTTAAAAGTTGAATTGTTTTGATGTCGACGAATCGCTTTTCGTGATAAAATGATTCCGATAATTAAGGACACAAAAGCACCAATAGAAAT
>JAGQZO010000047.1:16896-20024 GCA_020435515.1 Winogradskyella sp.
GCCAAAAACAAGCCAGTCATATTAAGTTTTATCCTATTATTTGAAAATTTAGCCAAGCCCATAAAATAGCCCATTAGTACACCAAAGGTAGCGTGAGCTGGTACAGCAGTGAATGCTCTAAGAATGGCGGTTTCATACCCACCTTGAAGCACATACATAATGTTTTCTGTACAGGCAAAGCCCATAGATACCATAACCGCGTAGATAATACCATCGTAAGGCTCATTAAAAGCTTTTTTTGGTTGTGCAAAATACTTTACAATAACGTATTTGCTAAATTCTTCAGAAAGGGCTACAACTATAAAGGCTTGAATAAACTGTTGCCAGACACTGTATTCATCGGTAATAGGAATAAATCGTCCTGTAATTAAATAGAGGATAGTTACAATGATGATGCTAACTATTGAACCAAAAAGAAAACTAGCAATTAAAAGGCCAACAGGTTCCTTTTCGTATTTATCATGGAAATAAATATAGATGATAATCGTAAGTACAGGTGCAACGGCACAAAGAATTAAATTCATAGTTCTAGTTGAGCTTTAATAGCTTCTAAGATAAAATTATAATACGATTTGTTAGTTGGTATAAAGTGGTTGTTTGTTTCACTATGGCTTAATAGATTCTCAAACTCATTAAAAGTTACTAGTTTTAGGGCTTCAACTTCGTCTTCCTGATGTTTTAATTCTGTTAGATTTACTTTTAATTCTGCAATATAAACTTGATGAAACTCGTTGTCTTGGATAGTGCCATTAGCATAAGAACTTTCATGAAGTTTAGTACCAATTTTGGTTAGCTCATTAGCTTGTAATGTAAGACCAAGTTCCTCATTGGTTTCTCTAAGAGCGGCTTCTACAAAGGATTCACCTGCATCAATATGACCAGCAGCAGAAACATCCCAAAGTAATGGGTGAATTGCTTTTTTATGAGAGCGTTGTTGTAATAGAATTTCACCCTTTTTAGTATATAGCCAAAGATGAATCGTATTATGATACCAACCGTTTTTATGAGCTTCAGATTTAAGAGCTATTTTTCCTGTTGGCTCACCACTAGACGTTACTATATCTATATACTCATCCATTTAGTTTAGATTAATGGAGATATAACATCATAAAACTTATCAAATTCATCTTTCGTATTGTATATATGGCTTGAGATCCGAATATAATCTCCTCTATAAGATACATATATCTTATGCTGATTAAGAGCAGATTTAATAAGTTCTATATTTTTACCTTCGGGTAATTTAATGCCAAATAGATGATGTGTTCTCTGGTTATCATCATCTATATAGCAACCTTTTTCTCTAAGCTTTGAAATCGTTTCTTCAGAAATTCTTTTGCAATGTTCTTGTATTTGTTCTGGTTGCCATTGCAAAACCCCCTTTAAGGCCGCATTTTGCATTTTTACGTAAATAAAACTCCCTCCTTCACCAGCAGCATATCGATTTGCGAGTGGTTTATACCCTGTTTCATAAGCTGTTAAACCAGCAAAGTTTTCACTATTAAAACGATTACTCCAATTTTCCTCTATAGGAATTCCGTTATCAAAATAAGACCCGTAATACCCATAAGCACAACCATAAGGTCCGAATAACCATTTGTAGCCGGCACAAATTAAGGCATCTGGCTCTATTTCGCTTACCGAAAAAGGAAATGCACCAATTGTTTGACTACCATCAATAACTAAAAGTGCATTGTTTTCTTTAGTCTTTTTTCTGATAGCTTTTAGGTTGAATAAAGCACCATTAGACCAATGAATATGTCCCATAGCTACTAAACCTGTGTTCTCATTAATTGCATTTAGGATCTCCTCATTCCATTTTTGTACACGATTAATTTTTGTATCAGGAGCTGAGATGGTTACAATTTTCGCATTACATCTTTCAGCTAGTCTATGCCAACTATATATGTTACTTGGAAATTGCTCATCAACAACAATAATTTCCGATCCTTTGTCTAATCGAATATTGTTAGCGACTGATGCCATACCATAAGACACAGATGGTATGTTAGCAATACGATTATAATCCGAGGCACCAATGAGCTTAGCAAATTGTAGTTTTAATTCTTTTACAGGTTCAAAATAATCTGATATACCAATTGTATGTGGATGCAATTTTTGTTGCAAGCCTTCTATACCAGCTTCATATATGGAATTAAATATTGGTGATTGGGCAGCAATATTTAAATAGGTAATATCATTTGGTAAATCAAATAGTTCTTTCATAAATGATTTTAAAAAGATTCCCACTTTCGTGGGAATTTTGATTACTTGAAATAACTAAAAGTTTCTCCGTCCTTAATTTTTAGAAGTGTCTCATAAATTAAACGGATTACATTTTCAACATCGTCTTTATGAACCATTTCTACTGTTGTGTGCATATAGCGTAATGGTAAAGAGATGAGGGCAGAAGCGACACCTCCATTACTGTATGCAAAGGCATCCGTATCTGTGCCTGTAGCTCTAGACAATGCAGCACGTTGAAAAGGGATTTTCTTTTCTTCTGCAGTATCTGTAATTAAATCGCGTAACTTTTGTTGAACTGCTGGTGCATATGCAATAACAGGACCATCACCAATTTTAGCTAAACCTTGCTTTTTAGGGTCTATCATTGGTGTTGTGGTATCGTGTGTTACATCAGTAACGATAGCAACATTTGGCTTTATGGTTTGGGTAATCATTTCGGCACCACGTAACCCTATTTCTTCTTGTACCGAATTGGTGATGTAAAGCCCAAAAGGTAATTTCTTTTTGTTTTCATGGAGTAATCTTGCTACTTCAGCAATCATAAAACCTCCCATTCGGTTATCTAGAGCTCTACAGACAAATTTGTCCTTATTGAGAATGTGGAATTCATCAGGATAGGTAATCACGCAACCTACATGAACTCCCATTTTTTCAACTTCGTCTTTGTCTTTTGCGCCAATATCTATACAGATATTATCAGGCTTTGGAGGTTCTTCTTTAGATCGGTCTCTGGTATGTATTGCCGGCCAACCAAAGACACCTTTTACGATGCCTTTTTTGGTGTGGATATTTACAATTTTACTAGGTGCTATTTGATGATCGCTGCCACCATTTCTCACAACATATAATAAGCCATTATCCGAAATATAGTTAACATACCA
>JAGQZO010000047.1:20034-23429 GCA_020435515.1 Winogradskyella sp.
GAAATTTCATCGGCATGTCCTTCTATAACTACTTTGTATTTTGCTTTTGGGTTTATGACTGCAACTGCAGTTCCGTAAGTGTCGGTTACAAACTCATCTACATAGGGCTTTAGGTAATCCATCCATATGTTTTGACCATCCCATTCATAACCTGTAGGTGAGGCATTATTTAGATATTTTTCTAAAAAGTCCATAGACTTTTTGTTGAGTAATTGCTTTTTGGCCATTCGTAAAAATTTTCTTTAAAAATAATAATATTAATACGAATTTAGGGTTAATGGAAGTAATAATTGTTAATTTTGAATTCCCTGAAATTTGTTCTTTGGAACGGTTTTAGATATCTATTTCAACATGAAATATATTACCTACATAGTATTGTTGTTTTCAGCTTTAATTTTTGCTCAGGAAGACCCTGTAAAGCAAGATTCTACTGCTGTTTACTATATGATTATTGAAGGAGATTCCATTCCAGTTACAGAAGTGGAGTTAGATGAGGTATTAATGCTTCCTAACCTTAGCTTTAAAGATAGAGAGGCACGCATCAGGTATATAGTCCTTAGAAGGAAGACACATAAAGTATTCCCTTATGCAAAACTGGCAGCAGAGCGCTTAGAGGCTTTACAACAGAGACTAGACCAATTAGAGCGAAAGCGCGATAAGAAAAAGTATGCTAAAGTGATACAGAAGTATATTGAGGATGAATTTTCGGCAGAATTAAAAAAACTGACTAAGACCGAAGGGCAAATTTTGGTAAAACTTATCCACAGACAAACAGGGAAAACCACTTTTGAGCTTATTAAAGAATTGCGGAGTGGTTGGCGTGCTTTTTGGTTTAACAATACGGCCAGTTTATTTGATATTTCTTTAAAGAAAGAATTCAATCCGATGGCTGAAGAAGAAGATTATCTTATCGAAGATATATTGCAGCGTGCTTTTCAAAATGGTCAATTGGAAAAACAAGAACCAGCATTTGAAATAGACTATTATGCCTGTGTAAATAAATGGTCTGAACCTAAAAAGAAAGCTAACAAATCTGAACAGTAAATGCGCACACAAACCAAACTAGAAGAACAACTTAATGCTTGGTCTCATGGTATAGGTGCTGCTTTGGGAATTGTTGCATTGGTTTTGCTCATTGTTTTTTCTGATAATAACTCTAAACCGTGGAGCCTTTTTAGCGTTATTGTTTATGGTATTTCTATCATAGTTTTGTTTTTAGCCTCAACGCTTTATCATGCTGTAAAAGGGGAGAAGCGTAAACATTATTTTAGGATTATAGATCATATAAGCATTTATCTGCTTATTGCTGGTACATATACTCCTGTACTTCTTATTATACTTAGAGAGAGTAATGGTTGGCCATTATTTTGGGTAGTTTGGGGAATTGCTGCTTTTGGATTGGTATTAAAACTTTTTTTTACGGGAAAGTTTGAGTTATTTTCTACACTGTTATACCTTGTTATGGGTTGGCTGATTGTTTTCGATTTTTCTAATCTTTCAGATGCTATTGGACCAACAGGCGTTTTGTGGTTGTTTGCTGGTGGGTTGTCTTACACTATCGGTATTGTTTTTTATGCCATACAGCGCATACCCTATAATCATGTTATTTGGCACTTGTTTGTGTTAGGAGGTGCTATTTGCCATTTCTTCATGATTTTTAATCATGTTATTTAAGATGATTCAATCATCTTGTATTAAGTCAATGGATAACTGGGAATCTCTTTCTTATTTTAATCTTAGTAATACACCTTTGCGTTTAACGATATTTTTATAATCCCATTGTATCAGTTTAGACTTTTCCACCCAACGTTTTAGGTCTTCAGTATTAATTTGATCTACAGATGTATAGAGCTTGGAGGCATCCTTAAATTTCCCTGTTCTGGGTTTTAAATCCTCTTCATCAAAACTTGCACCACTCCAAAACATTAGTTGAATACCTGCTTTTAGTTTGCTGTAACCAACTATGGGATTACCATCTAAAAACCAAACAGGATGTCTGTGCCAGATTTTGTTTTCGGCTTCAGATAAAAGTTCGAAAAGTATGGTGGAGAGTTGCTCACAAATTTCACGTTCACCACTTACTTGATTTTGGTTGTACAATGTAATTTCTGGATTCATTTTCTATGTGTTTAATTGCTTATGAGAGCCATCACAATTTGGTTTCCGTTTTGATAGTCCACATGTACAATCCGTTAATCCGTAACCATCTATAATGCGTTGTATGTTTTTTTCTATGCGAGCTGTTTTGGTTTTAGATTGTTTGGGTTTGCCAAAATGTAATAGGTATCCTTTTTGTCTGCCTTTTGAAAGATTGTTAAAGGCGTTTTTAAAGATCGGATTTTGTTGAAATTGCTCTTCTAACTCAGTAGGTATTTTATAGTCTTCAAGAGATTTAAAACTCACCTTTTGTCCTGATTTTTCTACTTCAATGGCTTCAAAGATATACTGTTTGATGATTGTTGCCAGATTTTTGATCTCATCTAAATGTGTAAATCTAATTTGTCTACCAGCTTGCATGTTCTCAGTTGGCTGAATTAAAACACCCTTAGTGTCTTTTAGTAAACTACCTTTTAAAAAAGAAATGGCGCAGTAGTCTTTAAAATCGTGTATGATGATTACATTTTTGTTTTTGTAGGTATAACAAGGATGCATCCATTTGTAATCTTCGGTTAAGTTACAATCTAGCACAATTTTGCGTAGCAGTGTCAATTCTTCTTGCCACTTGCTTAAGTTATCTAGATATGTTGTAACGTTTGGATTCATCTAGTCTAGATTAGGTTTTTAATCTCTGATTAGTAATTCAGCGAAATGAGCTATAGCTATTGCTGGCAGTAGTTTTTAACAATTTCTTTTCCATTTTTCATATTCATACTTTTTCAATTCATTCTTAATAAATTCATCCATATTTCCACATTTCATGAATGTGTATTTCAATTCGGTGTTTTGATCACCATAATACGTTGTGTCTATAAAATAAATAGTTGGATTAGCAATATTGTCGTTTAAATTCCAAAACCAAAAACAATCATTTCCGTCAAAAATAGCTCCAAATGTAAATACATCATTAATATCAAATTCAAGGCTAATTGAGTCATTTTTCAATTCATTTAATTGTTGTTTAAAATATTCATTAAGCTTTTCAAGCTCTGATAAAGAGTAAAAATAAAAATCTTTAGAATAGAAAGAGTCATTACCAAAGACGCTAAGAAATTCGAGATAAGACTTTGAGAATGATACGTTAAGTTTTTTAGAAAGATTTGATATCTGAGTTTGAGAAATAGGTTTATAGCATTCTTTATTTTGTTTTATAAACCTAAGGATGATATCACTTATTGTATGATTTACTTTTTTCAATGTTTTTCCAAATTACTGCCAACGCCCACTGTGTATGGCGT
>JAGQZO010000047.1:23628-23864 GCA_020435515.1 Winogradskyella sp.
AGGCAATTACATACCAACGGTTTTGTGTAAGCGTCAGTAACGGGAAAGTGCGCGAGTAATTTAGCAAATAAATCACGGATAGAAAATTCCAGCGGAATTTTCGTAAGTCGGCAGTGACCTAGCAATTAATTATATACGTTGTTAGCCATAGTATTTTTAATTTCCGAATGGACTTTTGTCGTTCATAAATGGACTTTCAAAAGTTGTCCAATCAGTTGTTTTTAATGATTTTCCGT
>JAGQZO010000048.1:0-8896 GCA_020435515.1 Winogradskyella sp.
GTTCGTTTACTAAAATGAAGTCCTGGACTTTCATCTCCAAGAAAAATGACAACTTCTAAAACATATTCAAATTCAGGATTTCGTTCTTTAAGCTCGATTAATTCGCTTTTATGATTTTCAAGTTTGTCAATCAGTTTTTCTATTTCTTCAAAATAATATGGATTAACTAGTTTACCTGAAGAATACTCCCAAATTGTGCAAACAGGTGTTTTTCCGTTCTCAAATTTTTGTTTGAAATTGGTCGGTTTGATTGTCAGGTAAGAGTCAAATTCTGATAGTCCAAACTTTTCATTTTCGGTTTTAATTGCAAAATATGTGTACCCTTTCGTGTTTGTCATAAACCATTTGCATATTTGTCAATCCATTCATAAATTTTGTTTTCAATAAGTTCCATTTTTTGAGATTCAAATACCTCTTTTGGATTCTCCCAATCATTGTCATAAATAACATAGATTTTATAACTTTCTCTATAAAACCCAACGTCCAAAATCGGTCCTTCTTCATAAATATGACTCAATTGTAAAATGTCCTCTGTTTTCTCAGCTTGTATTAACCAATCTTTATTCGATGTGAACCCGTTTTGGTCATATTCGATATTCCACATATTTATATTGCTCGATATTCTTCTATTCTTAATCATTTTCTCGATGTTCCTCAAATGCACGCCAACAAATGGATATATGTATTACGTATATCCAACTTATATATTTATATCCAACAATTTAAAAAATAAGTATAAACTATCAACATAAAAAACATAAATAAAAAAGCCATCATAATTTATGATGGCTTTTAGTTTATTGAGACATCCTAATTCTTAGGAATAGGAAAACCTCTATCGCGCATTAAGGCTTCAATCTTGGCATCACGCCCTCTAAATAATCGGTACGCTTCTGCAGGATCCATAGCATTTCGAGGTGCAAACAAATAGGTCACTAGCTTATCTGCCATGGCTTTATCATAAAACCCACCTGGTGCTTCCCTAAAGGCTTCAGAGGCATCACTGGTTAAGACATCTGCCCACATATACCCATAGTAGCCTGTTGCATAGCCTTCACCTGAGAATACATGGCCAAAATGTGGTGTTCTATGACGCATCGGCAATTCTTTCGGCATGCCTAACTCGTCTAAGGTTTCGCGCTCAAACTTATCAATGTCTATATTGGTTGGGTCCGCTAAGTGCAGTTTCATGTCAATTAATGCAGAAGCCAAATATTCCGTAGTGCCAAAGCCTTGGTTAAAGGTTGCCGCGTTTTTGATTTTTTCAACCAGTTCCGCAGGAATAGGCTTGCCAGTTTCGTGGTGTACCAAGAACTGATTAATGACCTCATCTGTAGATAACCAACGCTCTAACAATTGCGATTGAAACTCGGTATAATCTCTAACTCCGCCTTGTAAAGTCGGATATTTCACGTCTGCCGCAAAAAAGTGTAAAGCATGACCAAACTCGTGGAAAAACGTAGTAGCATCGTCCCAAGAGACTAAAACCGCTTCGCCAGGTGCTGGTTTTACAAAGTTTGAGTTGTTGGAAGCCAATACATTGGTTGGTCCTTCAAAAGTTGTTGAGCTTCTGTAGGTGGTTGCCCAAGCACCAGAACGCTTACCTTCTCGAGCATAAGGGTCTAAGTACCAAAGGCCTATATGTTTACCGGAGTCTTTATCGGTGACTTCCCAAACCTTTACATCCTCATGAAACACAGGAACCGAGCCTTCTTCAACTGGTGTGAATTTATAGTTGAAAATTTCGCCTGCTACAAAGAACATGGCTTCGGTTAACTTATCTAGCTGAAGGTATTGCTTTACTTCATCGCTATCTAAATCGTATTTCTTTTTGCGTACTTTTTCGGCATAGTAGCGGTAGTCCCAAGGTTCTATAGTTATGTTATCTCCAAGCTCGTTTGCCACAGCTTGCATATCTGCTACTTCTTCTTTAACTCTTGCGGTTGCTGCAGGCCAAACCTTCAGCATTAAATCCATAGCATTTTCAGGATTTTTAGCCATGCGGTCTTGTAGTCTCCATTGTGCGTAATTGTCGTAGCCTAACAATCCGACGCGTTCTTTACGAAGTCTTAGAATTTCGGCAATGATTTGGTTGTTATCATACTCGTCTCCATTATCTCCTCTAGAGTAGTAGTTTTCCCACACCTGTTTGCGCAATTCGCGCTCGGTAGAGTAGGTGAGGAACGGATCCATGGAAGAGCGTGTATTGGTAATAGCGCACATGCCATCTTTGCCTTTATCGGAAGCAATCTTTGCGGCAGATTTTATAAAACCATCAGACAAACCACCAAGTTGATCTTTGGTTAAATAAGTGACATAGTTTTCTTCATCATGCAGTACATTGTTAGAAAACTTAGTGTATAATGTTGAAAGTTCTTTGTTGATTTCGGCATAACGCTTTTTCTTTTCAGCATCAAGATTGGCACCATTCATTTCAAATTGCTTGTATGTAAGCTCTACAACACGTTGCTCTTGTGGCTCAAGAGGATTGTTTTGTGAGGCTTCGTAAACCACTTTGATGCGTTGAAAGAGTTTTTCATTTTGAGAAATCTTAGATTGAAATTCGGAAAGTTTCGGAGCCAATTCTGCCTGTATTTTTCTGAATTCTGGTGAAGACATATTGCTAGATAAAATACCGTAATAGGTAAACACACGGTCTAAAGTTTTGCCAGCACTTTCCATGGCGACGATGGTGTTTTCAAAAGTTGGTGCTTCTGTATTATTGGCAATGGCATCAATTTCTTGTAGTTGCAATTCCATACCTTTTTCAACAGCTTCTTTTACATCAGCAACATTCATTTTATCAAAAGCAGGTACGCCTTGGTAAGGGCCTGTCCATTCTTGTAGTAGGCTATTTTCGGTCATGGGTCGGTCTTCGGTTTTTTGTTCGTCTTTACAACTTGCAAATAGGATAATACTACATAAAACAGTAGCTTTAAATGCTTTAGAAATCATAATATTAGTAAGTTAAATTTATCGAGTTATTTAGATTCTGAAACCACACTTCGACTTAGCTCAGTACAAGGTTCAGAATGAACACGATTTTATATTTTACAAGATATTAATTTTAGCGCAGTAGAATTCTTAATTATTCTATAATTTCTACCTTTCTGATATAGACATTATTAAGTGGCCAATCTCCTTCATCGGTTTCTACCGCATTAATTTTATCAACCACATCCATGCCTCTGATGACTTCACCAAAAACCGTGTAGTCGCCATCCAAGTGTTTGGCTCGTTCTCTATTCATTACTATAAAAAACTGAAAGGGTGAAGCCAATTTATAGGCATTTTCAATTTCGCTGCTTGGCATTGAGACCGAACCGCGTTGGTGTGTATAGCCGCGTTTGGTATCTGGTGGCAATAGATAGTGTCCTATTTTTCGTCGTTTTGTGTACAGATCTAGTGCATCACTGCTGCCGCCTTGCACCACAAAATTTTTAATCACTCTATAAAACTGTGTGCCATCAAAATATTGGCGTTTAGTGAGGTAGATAAAATTAGAGCGATGAAACTTGGTTTTGTCATAAAGTAGTATATCAAAAGTGCCAAAATCGGTGGTGACTCTTACTTTATCTTCTTTATGTTCTTTGTCGTATTCTAAGAAGAACTCCATAGCATTTGCATCTGTAAGTACAGGAAATTCTGATGTTTTTTTAGCTTTCTTTTTTGGTGCTGGTTGTTCTTTGGTAGTTACCGTATCTTTTACAACTGTTGTGTTAGAATTTTTTGAAGTTTGTTTATCTTCACAGTTCCATAAAAAAATAAAGATAATACATAGCAATCGAAATTTCATAAATGCACTTTAATACGTTTTCTGAATCTGTAGTAAAAATAAAACATCTAGAGCTTTTTGGCGAACAATCGCATGCTAAAATGTCTCCTCCATACCGATTGGAATTGGCAGAGCGTATGAAAGAAAAGGCTAAAACTGCCAAGACCGCTGGTGTCATGGCCTTGTTTTACCCTAATCAAAACGCAGAAACGCACTTAGTGTTAATTTTAAGAAAGACCTACAAAGGAGTGCATTCTAACCAAGTAGGTTTTCCAGGTGGTAAATATGAAAAATCCGATAAAGATTTAATGATTACAGCATTGCGGGAAACCGAAGAAGAGGTTGGTGTGCCCATGAATAAGGTCAATGTCATTAAGACCATTTCACCATTGTACATTCCACCAAGTAATTTTATGGTGCATCCGTATTTGGGACTTTTGGATACCACGCCAAACTTTATTAAGCAAGATGATGAGGTAGAGGATATATTGGAAATTCATATTCAGGATTTTTTAGATGAACGCAATGTGATTACCACAAGTGTACCGACGTCTTTTAATGTTAGGGTAGATGTGCCTGCATTTCAACTAAACGGTCATATTGTTTGGGGAGCAACAGCCATGATGCTTGGTGAAATTAAAGACTTGTTAAAACAGGTTTTATAACTTGTCTTATTTGTTACTTTTGCATGAACGAATACAACATTAGGATACTTTAATCAAATACTTTTTTAATGTCAGTTCGAGTGGTTTTGTTTCCAAAATAGATTGGAAACAAAATTGTATCGAGAACTAATTAGTTAAAATTCTTTTTCTCGATACATATTTTGCTCATGTTCAATCGCAAACACACTCGAAATGACGAATTTTATTAAAGTCTAATTAAAAAATAAAATTTTATAATGGGATTATTTAAAAGAAATCCTTTCGGACATATACTTTGGGTAAAAAAATGGTTAATCAGAATTTTAGGACTTCTAACACATAGACGCTTTAGAGGCTTTAACGAGTTACAGATTGAAGGTTCTGAAATCATAAAGAACTTACCAGATACCAATGTACTCTTCATCTCTAATCACCAAACTTATTTTGCAGATGTTATTGCCATGTTTCATGTGTTTAATGCCAGTCTTAGTGGTCGATTAGACAATATTAAAAACGTTGGCTATTTATGGAATCCTAAGTTGAACATGTATTATGTAGCGGCTAAGGAAACCATGAAATCGGGCTTAATCCCGAAGATTTTTGCTTATACTGGCTCTATTAGCATTGAGCGTACTTGGCGCGCAGAAGGTAAGGATGTAAACCGCCAAGTAAAGATGAGCGATATTACTGCGATAAAAAAAGCCCTTGATGATGGTTGGGTGGTTACCTTTCCGCAAGGTACGACCACACCTTTTAAACCTATTAGAAAAGGAACGGCTCATATTATAAAAACGTATAAACCTTTGGTAGTACCTATAGTTATTGATGGTTTTAGACGTTCTTTTGATAAGAAAGGATTGCGTATAAAAAAGAAAAATATCTATCAATCCTTTGAGATAAAGCAACCTCTAGAGATCGATTACGAAAATGAAACTATTGCTGAAATTGTTGAAAAAATAGAGTATGCTATTGAGCAACATCCATCATTCCTCAAAGTTATTCCACAAGAAGAATTAGAAGAAAAAGAGCGCTTAAATAAACTGCGTGATTGGTGATTTTGCAAGACTGTAGACAATAGACGTTAGGCGGTAGACACTAAGTTTTGCTCAAATAAATCTAAAAGTCTAATGAGTCTAAAATTCTAATAATCTAACCTTAAACTTCTAGCTTCTTTAGTTCATTATAATTTCTATTAAGGCGTTTTAATAGAATACCGTACAGAAGTCTGTAAAACAGCCAAATAATTCCTAGAAAAACACCAGTAACAATAATGGTTACGAAAACAAGAACTGTCATCTGGGTAGAATCGAAAGCGGCCACCTGGTCATGGAACTCGATATTTTGATTGAATTCAAAATAAAGGGAAAGTGGTATGGAAATAAAAATCATTATAAGATTGTAGAGCACATAGTACTTAATTACTTTTCTCGTTCTTAGAATACTTTCCATCAACTTTTTTGCATTATCTGTAGAGGATATAGACTTATGGGATTTGTAAAGCAGGTACACAAACAAGCCAATGACTGCAAAACCTAAAATTGTTAATCCTGTAAAAAGAGGATTTTCGTAGCTGGTTTCTAAACGAGCTCGCATTTTATCAGAAAAGGCATAGGGAACATAGCTAACAAGTACCCAAAACACCAGCTCAGCAACACTAATGTAAAATAAGGTTTTTACAATAGACGATGATTTTTTATGCAACATTGGATAAATGTCAGAATCTGAATAGTTTTTGTACTCGTCGGTTCCTTTGTTCCAATCCTTTTTTAATAATTCTAATTCATCCATAAGTTTACGGATTTAATATGGTTTTTAATTTCGTTTTTACACGGTTCATTTTAACGCGTGCATTAACTTCGGTAATACCTAATGTCTCACTTATTTCTCTATAGTCCTTGTCTTCTAAATATAAGAAAACAAGGGCCTTTTCAATATCATTTAACTGATGTACGGCATTGTAAAGCAACTTTAATTGTTGCTCTTCGGTATTATCGTATTCTTCAGCTTTTATTTTAAATTGAACACTGTCAAACTCTTGCGTCTTGATTCTTCGTTTAGATTTTCTGTACAGCGTAATAGCAGTATTTAAACCCACACGATACATCCATGTGCTAAATTTAGAATCTCCTCTAAACTTAGGATAGGCTTTCCACAGTTGTATGGTTATTTCCTGAAACAAATCGTTATGCGCATCGGCATTGTTGGTATACAATCTGCATACCTTATGTACAATGTTTTGATGCTTTTGCAACTGCTCTACAAAACTATGTTCAAGTTCTTTGTTCAATTACGTTATTTGGTTAGTTAACTATAAGTAGCTCTACTTTAATTATTGTTACACAAATATTAATAAAGTATCATTTTAGCACCTTAAATATTATCTTTGTAAGCGTAAATTCAACCTATATTTCCCATGAATATTCCTGAATCCAGTTTGCCAAGAGTTGTTATTGTTGGTGGTGGTTTTGCTGGCATAAATTTAGCAAAAACAATAGCGAATAAAAATCTACAAGTTGTTCTAATTGATAAACATAACTATCACACATTTCAACCACTTTTATATCAGGTTTCTAGCTCTGGATTAGAACCAGATTCCATAGCTTATCCGTTAAGGAAGATTATTAAAAAACATAAGACTTCCTTTTTTCGATTGGCTGAGGTTAATGAAATTCAACCAGAGCATAGCACCATAAAGACCAATATTGGCGACTTATCGTATGATTTTTTAGTCTTAGCTACAGGAACCAAAACTAACTTTTTTGGAAATAAGGACGTTGAGGACAATAGTATGCCAATGAAAACAGTACCTCAGGCATTAAACATTAGAAGCCTAATACTTCAAAACTTTGAAAAAGCTGCTATCGCTAATACTAAAGAAGAACGTGAAGCCTATTTAAATTTTGTGATTGTTGGTGGCGGACCAACAGGTGTAGAGTTGGCAGGTGCTATAGCAGAACTAAAAAATAATATTTTACCAAGGGATTACCACGATCTAAATCCAAGCGATATGCATATTCACTTGTTAGAAGGATCTCCAAGAGTACTTCCTCCCATGAGTAAACATGCTTCTGAAAAGGCAACAAAATTTTTAAAAGCTCTAGGTGTAAAAGTACATTGCAATACACTTGTTACGGATTACAATGGTTTGGATGTTACTACTAATTCGGATTTAAAAATGCAATCTGAAACCTTAATTTGGGCCGCAGGTGTTACTGGTGCGCCTATAAAAGGTTTAAATGTTTCTGCTTTGGTTGAACGTGCTAATAGATATAAAGTAAACGAGTTTAATCAAGTGGAAGGTTATGATAATATTTTTGCTATAGGAGATATAGCACTTATGACTTCTGAAGATTATCCTAAAGGTCATCCGCAAGTTGCACAACCTGCGATACAGCAAGGTAGTTTATTAGGAAAAAATCTATTGAGGCTTATTGATAAAAAACCATTAAAGCCATTTGTATATAAAGACAAAGGCTCTATGGCTACTATCGGAAGAAATAAAGCGGTCGTAGATTTAAAAGCCTTTAAGTTTGGTGGTTTCTTTGCTTGGTTTATTTGGATGTTTGTGCACCTTATGTCACTAGTAGGCTTTAGAAATAGGGTAATTGTATTCTTCAACTGGACGTATAACTATATTAATTTTGATAAAGCAGCCAGACTAATCATTAGACCGTTTAAAAAGTAAAGTTTACTCTTTCTTCAATTTTAAAATACCTAAAATAATTAAAAATTGAGCCAATGCATAGGTTAGTATAATACTGATGTTAGATAGAGGAATTGGTTGGTAAAATTTGTTAAGTGCCAAAACACTGTCGGATATCATAAAGAAAATTGCACCAACAAAAACCAGATTGTAACTTAAGCTATTTACGATTCCTTTTCTCACAAAAGCGGTGGTTGCCATACTTAAGATTACAATCATATATACTATTACAGGAATAAGCATATCACCCAAGCCATCTTTTAGTAAATAAAATAAACCTGAAGCATATACCAATAGTAGTATCACAAAACCAATGATAGACTTTTGTTTGTTTCTGTGCTTTAAAAACACCAAAATGTACATTACGTGCGCCAACAAGAAAGCAACAAGCCCAACCGTAAAAAAGTGAGGGGATTGATCTACAAACATCAATAGAATATCGCCTAAAACCGAAAATCCTAAAGCGAGAATTGTAATTCGTTTAATGGATTTTGAAATTCCTCCAGATGTTTTGATAAATAAAAACATCAAACTAATAACTATAGCAGGTTTGGCTATATAATGCGCAATTTGTAATGTGTCAGTACTTCCTGTAATTAGCTCAAACAGTACAATTACAAAAAATAGAATACTGAATTGCTTTTCGGTGTTGGCTAGTTCCATGATTTGAAATTAATTAAAAATATTCAATTCATCATTCAAAAAATACAGTTCAGTAAAATAGAGTTTGCATAGAGGTCATAATGATTGAAGTTTGTCTCATCAAAACAAGAA
>JAGQZO010000048.1:8948-15107 GCA_020435515.1 Winogradskyella sp.
ATCAACCTAAGCTATTCTCAAACCACAATTTCTGGGAAGGTATTGGACAACAAAAATCAACCTATTGAAGGAGCCAATATTTATCTAGATGGAACTT
The DNA here is from genome assembly GCA_020435515.1 of Winogradskyella sp. Taxonomy (GTDB): domain Bacteria; phylum Bacteroidota; class Bacteroidia; order Flavobacteriales; family Flavobacteriaceae; genus Winogradskyella. The sequence continues at coordinate 9,046 of JAGQZO010000048.1, forward strand.
ACGATGGAGCAACATCAAATGCTGAAGGGCAATTTTCGTTTGCCACGGAGGAAACTGGAACTCAAGCTTTGGTTATTTCATTTTTGTCTTACGAGACTAAAACCATCGTGAATGATGTTTCAAAATTCACTAATCTGACTATTATTCTTAGGGAAGACGTAGAATCTTTAGATGCAGTAGTGTTGAGTGCAGGTACATTTGAAGCTAATGACAACAGCAAAGTTTCGGTTTTAAAACCATTAGATGTAGTGACTACCGCAAGTGCACTTGGCGACTTTGTAGGTGCGTTACAAACCTTACCGGGAACATCTAATGTAGCTGAGGATGGACGTTTGTTTGTGCGTGGAGGTAATGCTGATGAAACCCAAATTTTTATTGATGGCATAAGAGTTTTTACACCATATTCACCTACAACCAATAATATTCCAACGCGTGGACGTTATTCGCCATTTTTATTTGATGGTATTACGTTTTCAACGGGTGGTTATTCTTCAGAATTTGGTCAAGCGCTATCAAGTGTATTGTTGTTAAACACAATTGACGAACCCGATCAGGAAAAAACAGATATTGGTTTAATGACTGTTGGTGCTGCCTTAGGAAATACCCAAAAATGGGAACGCTCTTCGTTGAGTTTTAATGCTACATATATTAACCTAGCACCTTATTTGGCGGTTTTTAAAGATAGAAATGATTGGGAAACACCGTACCAAGGTGCGCAAGGCGAAATGGTTTATAGATATCGTCTTAACAATGGTATGCTAAAGTTTTATGCTGCTTTTGATACAGCTAAATTTCAATTAACTCAGGAAGATATCAATCTAGAAGAGGGCTTAGATTTTAAACTGAATAATAACAACTTCTATCTCAATACATCATATAAAGGTATTTTAGGAAATAACTGGACTTTGAGCTCAGGATTAAGCTATACNNATACGTACGCAAAAAATGAAATAGGGGTCATGGCAAGTGATATTGAAAATTCTGAAAACTCGGCTCATGTAAAACTGAAATTAAAGAAGCGATTTAATAGTAGATTTAAGTTAAGTTTTGGAGTAGAGCAGTTTATTACAGATTTCAATGAAGATTTTAAAGAAGAAACAATAGATGTTAGCTATGGCTATGATAATAATATTACAGCGGGTTTTGCTGAAGCAGATTTGATATTTTCAAAAGACTTAGCTTTAAAGGTTGGATTGCGAGCAGATTACAGTTCTATATTCAGTGATTTAGATGTTTCACCAAGAGCAGCTTTAGCTTACAAAACTTCTAAAAACGGACAAATGTCTTTGGCTTATGGTAACTTTTACCAGAATCCTAATAGCGATGTTTTGAAGTTTAATCAAGACCTACAAGCAGAAAAGACATCACACTATATATTAAACTATCAATACGTTAATGATGGTAAAATATTTAGAGCAGAGGCTTATAGAAAAGACTACGATAACTTGGTAAAGTTTGATACTGAGTTCACCTCTTTTGATAGCAGCTATACCTCTAATGGAGATGGCTATGCACAAGGTTTAGATTTGTTTTGGCGAGACAATACCAGTATCAAAAATCTCGATTATTGGGTAAGCTATTCGTATTTAGATACTGAGCGTAACTATGCAAATTTTGAAACTACAGCACAGCCAGGATTTGCAACCAATCATAATTTATCGATCGTAGGAAAGTATTGGATAGATAGTTGGAAAAGTCAGGTAGGATTTAGTTACGACTTTTCTTCAGGACGACCTTATACCAATCCTAATACAAACGTGTTTTTAGGTGAACGTACAAAGTCCTTTAATAGTTTGAGTCTTAATTGGGCATACTTGTTAGACCAGCAAAAGATTTTATACTTCTCAGTAAATAATGTTTTAGGATTTAATAATATAAACGGTTATCAGTATGCAAACACTGCAGATATGAATGGGCAGTTTAGCCGTAGAGCCTTAAAGCCAGCAGCAGACCAATTCTTTTTTGTGGGCTTCTTTTGGACCATTAGTGAGGATGGAAATGACAACCAGTTAGACAATCTCTAAAATGTTAAAATAATAGGCTTGGCTCAAACATGACAAATGTCATATGTTTTACGCTTTATGATGGGTAACTTTATGATATAAAATTAAACGTCATGGAACTAAAGAAGAACCCAAGAGCCAATGTAGGTCGAAACAGCAGTTTATATTTTGCTGTTGGCTTAAACGTAATGTTACTCCTTACATACTTAGGATTAGAACATAAGACTTACGAATCAGAGAGTGCTAAGGTTGATATCTTAATGTTGACAGAGCAACTGGAAGAAGAAATTCCTATTACAACAATTAATATTCCTCCACCACCTCCACCACCAAAACAATTGGTTACTCAAGTTATAACTGTAGTAGAAGATGTTGTAGAAGTAGAGGAAACATTTATAGAGAGTTCTGAGGTTGGACAAGATGATATTATAGAAGAACGTGTAGTCAGCGTAGAAGAAGTAGAAGTAGTAGATGTAGAGGAAGATGTTGAAGTGCCTTTTGCAGTTATAGAAAGAGTACCACAATTTCCGGGATGTAAAGGTAATAATGCCGAATTAAAGACTTGTTTCCAAGAAAAAATGCAAGAGCACTTACAAAAGCATTTTAGATATCCTGAGGCTGCGGCAGAACTTAATATACAAGGTAAAGTATTTGTATTCTTCTTAATTGATAAGAATGGTAAAGTAGCTAAGATTCAAACACGTGGACCAAACGATTTGTTAGAAACTGAAGCAGCACGTATTATTGGATTGTTACCAAAAATGGAACCAGGAAAACAACGCAATAAACCAGTTGGTGTTCCTTACAGTATACCGATTAACTTCAAATTACAAGAACAATAAATTAAATTCATTATATGGTTTAGACAAATTTTTGATTGATTGCAGAACCTCTTCGAAAGAAGAGGTTCTGTCATTTCTTAACAAGCTTTGTTAAAGATAATTTGTCATGAAAACCCTCTTCTGAACCAAAAAGATAAGAGAGATAGTTAATAGGTATAAGTCTCAATACAGTACGCATTAAAATTTTTAAGAAATTAGGTTTTGTCCCATTTCTATTAACTACTTCTGTGTGTGTGAATCTTTTGCCTATGGTTTGTCCGCTATATGTTTCAAGGATAAAGTAGTACAAAAACATCACAAAATAAAAACTCGTAAAATAGATATTGAATAATATCAGTATTATATCAATCACAATAGTAATGATTGTAATTAAAAAAATATCTATGATGAAATTGGTTAGTCTTGTAGCTTTATCCATACATCTAATTGTACTATTTCGCAAAGCTATCATTTTTTAGAACGTACCAATTACAAAGTTCATTATCATAAGTAAAAGTACCAGAAGGTATAAATCCTATTTTCTTCAGAATGATATTAGAAACCGTATGCTTATCATAAGCAGCAGCAAAAATTTCTTTGAGTTTTAAATCCTTAAATCCATAATCTAAAGATGCAATTGCAGCCTCCGTTGCAAAACCATGTCCCCAAAATTCTTCTTTGAGTCTATAGCCTAAATCGTAATAATCGAAATCTTTACGTACCTCGCGTTCAAATTTTAATCCTGACCAACCTACAAACTCACCTGTGTCTTTTTTTATCATTGCTAAACGACCAACTCCATAATCTTTGTACTGTTGTAAAATGCTTTTGATATATCCGCGAGATTGTTCTATAGACGTCACAGGATTATTACCTAAAAACTCGTGTACCTTAGGGTTAGAGTCTAGTTCAAAGAAGTCTTTATCGTCATTCTCGTTGATTGGTCTAAGGTAGAGGCGTTTGGTTTCTATTTTAAGGTTCATTTCCACTTAATATTACAACCCATACTAGGTTTTTGGTTTGGACTAATTGTTTCATTATTTAAAAGGGCATCCATGGCAGCTCTTAAATCGTTGCCAGTTACCGGAATATCGTTTCCTGGTCGTGAACTGTCTAACTGTCCAGCATACACTAATTCCAAATCCTTATCAAATAAGAAAAAATCCGGTGTACATGCAGCGTCATAAGCTTTTGCTACCTCTTGCGTTTCATCGTATAAATAAGGGAAAGGGTAGTGGTTCTCTTTAGCGTGAATTTTCATTTTTTCTGGGCCATCTTGCGGATAATTTTCCACATCATTGCTAGATATTGCTATAACGTTAATACCCTTAGGGTGATAATCGTTAGCTAATTTCACCAATTCTTCATTAACATGAATTACAAATGGGCAGTGGTTACAGATGAACATAACCAATGTGCCCTTGTTACCTTTGAGTTCGGTCAGCGACTTTATTTGATCGTCCTTGGTATCTATTAAACTAAAATCTGGTGCTTTTGTACCTAAAGGCAACATATTTGATGGTGTTAATGCCATTATATTTTTTGTATTTTAGAGTTTGTTTAATGAGTTTTATTTAACGGATTAAAAGATACTGAAACAAGTTCAGCATGACAAAAGATAATATAATAACATTCGAGGACTTTACAAAGGTAGATTTAAGGGTAGGAACCATTATTGAAGTTAGTGATTTTCCTAACGCAAAAAAACCAGCCTATCAACTTACAATAGATTTCGGTGACTTAGGTATTAGAAAATCTTCGGCACAGATTACAACGCAATACAAAAAGGAACATTTAGAAAATCGTCAAATTATTGCTGTTGTCAATTTTCCTAAAAAGCAAATCGCCAATTTTATGAGCGATTGTCTTGTAGTAGGTGCTGTAAAAGAGAATGACGTGTTCTTATTGCATCCTGAAAGTAAGGTGAAAAATGGGTCGCAAGTATCGTGATTTTTGTATAACCGTTTAATTGTTGATGCGTTTATTCGTTGATGTGTGAACTGTTTATCTGTTAAATTGTTGAAACGTTTATTGATTAATTTGCGGATAAGCTCTTTAATTGTTAGTTTCACTATTCACTATTCACTATTCACTAATCACTAATCACTAATCACATCTCATCCCTAAAGAAAATAGCATTCATCAGTAATTTATTAGTACCATACCAAAAGGCCCTAAAATTGGTATTATCAGTAAATGCTATGATGTTTCCTCTGCTGATTCTCCCTGTTATAAAAGGAATAGACAACTTTAAACTGTCTAAGTTTTCTTCAGAAATATAGCCGCTCAACAAAGGGTTTTCCGTGTATTGAATTGGATTGTCGTAACTGTTTTTATTTGGTTTTATAAACAATGTTGTGTTTCTAAACATTGCCAATTTATCATTTTTATAACCAAAATTAATTGGGTGTGAACGGTCTAGCTTTGTTTCAAAAATTGCACCACCAATAACCTGTGCTCCTCTAAAATCGCTGCGCTCTTCAAAACTTATATTTTTTGCTTTTAAACTGTTTTTTTTCTTGAAATTTATTTTCAATAATTCTTTAGAATCTAACCATTTGAGTGTGTTTTGGTAAGCAATCAGTGTACCTCCATCTTGTATCCATTGTTTTAGCTTCTTTGTATTTCCTTCATCTAATGCTGAATTAGAATTTACCATAATAATGGTATTGTATCGGCTTAAATCTGCTCTGCTGAAGTTTTTTGTATCTAGTTTTGTTGGCACAATATAATATCTGGTATCAAGCAAATGCCAAATTTCACCTGCATCATAGGATGTAACACCATCTCCAACCAAGAGTGCAATTTTAGGCAGTTCTAAAGATCTAAAATTTCGACTGCCAAGATCTATGCCTTCGTTCAAACCTGTAGATACTGCATCGATTTTGATATGGCTTTCTTGTGCAGCTTCATTTAAAAATGTATGCAATTCTGAAGAATTAATATCCTGATTTTTTACAGGAATCATAATAGTACCATAATCGTAAGATTTGCCATTAGCTTTAAAATTTTTCATGCTTACTTTGGCATGCAAGCCTTTTTTAAGAATTGAATTCAAGAGTTTTGGCGCATAATATTCATTCCAAGGAAAGAGGTAAGCATAATCACTCTTTGATATTACACCTCCTTTAATGTGTGCTAATTCTGTAACTAGCTCAGTGGCATTTGCCATGGTGGTTTCAGTGTAATCTAGATTAAAAGCCAGTGGAAATGTCCAAGCAGAAATGTCATAAAATAA
>JAGQZO010000049.1 GCA_020435515.1 Winogradskyella sp.
CCTGCAAGACAAGCTGCTATATACGCAGGTATTCCAAATACTGTTCCTTGTACGACAATAAACAAAGTTTGTTCTTCTGGTATGAAAGCTGTAATGCAAGCTGCACAAGCTATCAGTCTTGGCGATGCTGATATTATTGTTGCTGGTGGAATGGAAAATATGAGTTTAATCCCTCACTATTATCATGCACGCAGTGCCACTAAATTTGGTCCTGCTACTTTAGAAGATGGTATGCAAAAAGACGGCCTAGTAGATGCGTATGATAACAACGCCATGGGAGTTTGTGCAGATGCATGTGCTGTAGAATATAATTTTAGCAGAGAAGACCAAGATAAATTTGCAATACAATCGTATGGACGTTCAAAAGCAGCTTGGGACGCTGGAAAATTTGATAATGAAGTGGTTACTGTTGAAGTGCCTCAACGACGTGGTGATGCCTTAATTATTAGTAAAGATGAAGAATACACTAATGTAAAAATGGAAAAAATTCCTGATTTACGTCCTGCGTTTACAAAAGATGGTACTGTGACTGCCGCAAACGCTTCAACGATTAATGATGGTGCTGCAGCCTTAGTTTTGATGAGCAGAGATAAAGCTGACGAATTGGGCTTAAAACCTCTTGCTACTATAAAAAGTTATGCTGATGCTGCACAAGAACCTGAATGGTTTACAACCGCACCAGCAAAAGCATTACCAAAAGCACTAGCAAAAGCAAATATAGAATTAAGCGATGTAGATTTCTTCGAATTCAATGAAGCTTTTTCGGTTGTTGGCCTAGCAAACATGAAGATTTTAGGTTTATCTGATGATAAAGTAAATGTTAATGGTGGTGCTGTTTCTTTAGGACACCCACTTGGTTGTTCAGGCGCTAGAATTTTAGTAACTCTTATTAACGTATTACACCAAAACAATGCTAAAATTGGTGCAGCTGCTATTTGTAATGGTGGTGGTGGCGCTTCTGCAATGGTAATAGAACGCGCTTAAATTTCTTCTATGCAATACGGAGTTTGCAATCTAGGAATTGTACCAATACGATTAGAGCCTACTGATACTAGTGAAATGGTAACTCAGGCCATATATGGTGATTTTTTTAAAGTGCTAGAACAGCGCAAAAAATGGAGTCGTATTCGTTTTGCTTATGATAACTATGAAGGTTGGATAGACAATAAACAGTATTTTGAAATACAAGAAGATCAATACAACCTATTGGTAAACTCGGACATCTTGTTATCGAAAGATTTAATACAATTTGTTTCAGATACTGCAGATAACATATATCCTATCCCATTGGGATCTGATTTGAACTGTTTAAGTTTTTTAAAACAAAAGTTTGAGGGCAATAAGATTACTGAAAAAAGTAATAAATCTAATATTATTGAAACTTCATTCTTATATCTCAATACACCTTATCTGTGGGGAGGAAAATCCCCTTTTGGAATAGACTGTTCGGGATTTACGCAAATGGTTTATAAGCTCAATGGTTACAATCTACTTCGAGATGCTTCACAACAAGCTACTCAAGGTGTGGCATTGAGTTTTATTGAAGAAAGTGAACCTGGTGACTTAGCCTTTTTTGATAACACAGATGGCAATATTATACATGTTGGCATAATAATGAAAGATAATTACATTATCCATGCGCATGGTAAGGTAAGGATAGATCGATTAGACCATAGCGGAATTTATAATATTGATAAAAAAACACATACCCATAGACTTAGGGTAATCAAAAAAATTATCTAAAAAAAATGCGACTGTTATTAAGTCGCATTTTTATGTTTTAATTTTAAGTTAATCTAATTACCTTCTTCGATAGCTTTAGCTTTGTCTTTATTAGCCTTATACTTATCTGTTTCACCTAAAGCGCTGTAAATATTTGCTAATTGATTGTAAATATCAGCATTCTTTAAGTTAGGATTGTTTGTAACAAATCTTTCTAATATTTCTGCACCAGCTTGGAATAGCTCATTTTTTTGAGCTTTAAGTTCATCATAACGTCTATTATCAGCAGCAGAGTTTCCTAAAGTATTCATTTCATCGTTCAATACATTACCTTTATTAACTTCTAAAAATGAAAGGTTTAACGCTGCATTGGCATAATCTGGCTTAAGCTTCAATGCTTGCTCAAAAGCAGATTTTGCAACATCGTATTGTTCTACCTCCATTGCTGTGATACCTACATTGTAGTTTAAATCTGGATTGTCTGGTTCTCTTTTTAAAGCTTCTCTAAATAATTCAAATGCTTTTTCGTTATTCCCGATTTTAATCTGAATTGTAGCCTCTGTTAAAATTAAATTATTATCATCCGGAAACTCCTCTTTTGCATCTTTTATGGATGCAAGAGCTTTTTCTGTTTCATCTTGAGAAACATATATAAAAGCAATATTTTTAACAATATTGGCTCGTTTAGACTCTTCCTTTTTATCTACTGGATTAATATGGGTTTTTAAAGTTTTTACAGCAAAATCTCTACTGTCCTTTTGTTGGAAGAATTCATCAACACCTGTTTCTTTGTTTGTTGCTATGTAATTCATTTTTATATCTGTAAAACCTATCTCTTTTAATTTTATAAAGTGTTTCAGCGAGGTTTCGTAATCATTATTCTGTGCCGATAATAAAGCTGCATTATAAAGATAAATTGTATCTTTAGGAGATATTTTATAAATATTTTCATAAGCTTTGGAAGCTACACCGATATTTTTATTGTTAAATGCGTCATTAGCTTTTTTTAGATAAGAGTTATATATCTCGGTCTTCATTTCATTTGCCTGCTCGGTATATCTTAGCTTCCCTATTGATGATTCGTGATCTTTTAGTTCTTCTAAAGTTGCAACAACTTTATTCATATCAGTATCTGATGCAGCGCCACCAGCATAAAGTGCTTGTGCTTTTAAAAATAAAAAATTAGCTTTCATCTTATCATCCATGTTACTCATTAAGCTTTCAGCTGCTGAGACAGCGGATTTAGCATCTGCATAGTTAGAGTTTTTAAGTGCTTTCTCAATGGCCTTAATTTCGTTCTTTTGAGCAAAGGACACCATTGTGAATGTAAAAATCAGCACTAATGTCATTAATTTTTTCATGTTGTAAAAAATGTTTAAGTTATTAATTTTTAGTTTTCAGTTTCATTAGTATCAATAGCCGTGCCATCTTCATTTGTTGTCTGATCTTCAGCACTTTCGATTTCTAAATCATCAGTATTCTCCTCATCATCTTTCATTACTTTAGCAACTGCAGCTATAGAATCATTACCCTTAAGGTTAATGAGTTTTACTCCTTGAGTAGCTCTGCCCATAGTACGCAAGTTTTCTACCGCTAAACGAATAGCTATTCCAGATTTATTAATAATCATTAAATCATCTGAATCTGTAACACTCTTTATTGCAACTAGGCTTCCTGTTTTTTCAGTAATAGAAATGGTCTTCACTCCTTTTCCACCTCTATTAGTAATACGGTAGACAGCTTCTCCATCTTCTGGATCATCTATAAAGGTACGCTTACCGTAACCATTTTCTGAGACAACAAGTACGGTTTCTTCTTGAGGATTTTCAATAGTTACCATACCTATTACTTCATCTTTTTTATGTCCTAAAGTAATTCCTCTAACTCCTGAAGCGCTACGTCCCATTGGTCTTGTTTTGGCTTCTTCAAAACGAATGGCTTTACCAGATTTTAGAGCTAACATTACTTGGCTATTCCCGGTTGTTAGTTTTGCTTCTAGTAATTCATCATTATCTTTAATGGTAATAGCATTAATACCATTGGTACGTGGTCTAGAATACTGCTCTAAAGATGTTTTCTTAACCTGACCTTGTTTGGTTGCCATAATGACATAATGAGAATTAATATAATCCTCATCTTTTAGGTCTTGGGTACAGATAAATGCCATGACCTTATCATCTTGTTCAATGTTGATAAGATTTTGAATTGCCCTTCCCTTAGAGGTTTTTGAACCTTCAGGAATTTCATAAACACGCATCCAGAAACATTTTCCTTTCTGAGTAAAGAATAACATATATTGATGGTTAGTACCAACAAATAGATGCTCTAAGAAATCTTCATTTCTTGTTGTAGACGCTTTTTGCCCTACTCCTCCTCTATTTTGTGTTTTATATTCTGTTAGGGAAGTACGCTTAATATAACCAGCGTGAGAAATAGTAATAACCACTTTCTCATCAGCAATCATATCTTCTATGCTCAAGTCTCCTCCTGCATATTCTATAATAGAACGACGTTCGTCACCATATTTATCTCTGATAACTTCCAATTCTTCTTTAATAATATCCATACGACGTTCTTTTTTGTCTAGAATATCTTTAAGGTCTTCGATAGTTACCATTAATTCTTCATATTCTGCTCTTAACTTATCTTGTTCTAGACCAGTTAACTGACGTAATCGCATCTCTACGATAGCCTTAGCTTGAATTTCAGTAAGCTTAAAACGTTCTATTAACTTTTCTCTAGCTTCTTCAGCGTTTGCAGATGCTCTTATCAATGCAATAACTTCATCAATATTATCTGAAGCTATTATTAAACCTTCTAAAATATGTGCTCGCTCTTCGGCTTTTCGTAATTCGTATTTAGTACGCCTTACAACAACTTCGTGCCTATGTTCTACAAAATAGTGAATTAATTCCTTTAAATTTAAGAGTTGAGGACGACCATTTACTAGTGCAATATTATTTACACTAAAAGATGATTGTAAAGCTGTGTACTTGTATAATTTATTTAGTACAATATTTGGAATAGCATCACGCTTTAAAACGTAAACAATACGCATTCCTTTTCTGTCTGACTCATCTCTAATTGTAGAAATGCCTTCAAGCTTTTTCTCGTTTACCAAATCTGCAGTTTTCTTAATCATATCTGCTTTGTTGACTTGGTAAGGAATTTCATTTACTATGATACACTCGCGTCCGTTAACCTCTTCAATATTAGCTTTTCCACGCATTACGATTCTACCTCGACCTGTGTGGAATGCTTCCTTTACACCGTCATAACCATAGATTGTTCCTCCCGTTGGAAAATCCGGTGCTTTAATGTGTTGCATTAACTCATCAACCTCAATGTCATTATTGTCTATATAAGCAATAGTACCATTAACTACTTCGGTAAGGTTATGAGGCGGCATATTGGTTGCCATACCAACCGCAATACCAGAAGCACCATTAACTAATAATCCTGGAATACGTGTAGGTAAAACCGTAGGTTCTTCTAGAGTATCATCAAAATTCAACTTGTGATCAACTGTTTCCTTGTCAATATCAGCTAACATTTCTTCGGAAATCTTCTGCATTCTAGCTTCAGTATAACGCATTGCTGCTGGGCTATCGCCATCTACAGAGCCAAAATTACCTTGACCATCAATAAGCATATATCTTAAACTCCATTCCTGAGCCATACGAACCATAGTATCGTACACAGAAGTATCGCCATGAGGGTGATATTTACCTAATACTTCACCAACAATTCTTGCTGATTTTTTATGGGCTGTGTTTGCTCTAACACCAAGTTCGTGCATACCGTAAAGTACACGTCTATGAACTGGTTTTAAGCCATCCCTTACATCTGGTAACGCACGTGACACAATGACCGACATTGAGTAGTCAATGTAGGCTGATTTCATTTCATCTTCAATATTAATCGGAATGAGTTTTTCTCCTTCTGCCATATATAAAATTAATTAGATTTTTTGTAGGTTTTCAAAACGTGCTAATATAACCAATTTAGTAGTGTTTAAAGCACTTTTAAAAGCCTAATTTGGGAGTTTTTATTAACAATTTTTAATATCTTTTTCGTTGATAAGTATCATTAAATTTGCTTTGATTTGAAATCCTTTTTTAGTCTATTCGTTAAACCATTTTATTTAAGGTATGGTTTTTGCCATTTAGATAATATGTTTTTATTACTTTTAATGCAGAAAGGAGTTTATTATGGATGATAATTTTTCCCCAAGAGTTAAGGATGTTATAGCATTTAGCAAAGAAGAAGCTTTACGCCTAGGCCACGATTTTATAGGCACAGAACATTTAATGTTAGGTCTCTTAAGAGATGGTAATGGTAAGGCTATAGATATATTGAGCGCACTAGATGTTGACTTGAATCATTTAAGACGTAAAGTCGAAATTTTAAGTCCTGCCAATCCTAACCTTGCTACAACATCAAATGAAAAGAAAAACTTGCACCTTACAAGACAAGCAGAGCGTGCCTTAAAAACAACCTTCCTAGAAGCTAAGTTGTTTCAGAGTACCTCTATAAACACAGCACATTTGTTGCTATGTATTTTAAGAAACGAAAATGACCCAACTACTAAGTTATTAAACAAACTGAAAGTTGATTATGATAATGTTAAAGACGAATTTAAATCTATGATTACAAGTGAAGATGATTACCTAGATGAGCCAAAAGCCGAATCATATTCAGATGACGATGTCAATGAAGATGATGATGCAAAGCAAAATCCATTTGGTGGAAGTCAGCCTGGTAAGACAAATAAAAAGTCTAAAACTCCTGTTTTAGATAATTTCGGTAGAGATCTAACGGTACTTGCCGAAGAAGGTAAATTAGACCCTGTAGTGGGCCGAGAAAAAGAAATACAACGTGTTTCACAAATATTAAGCAGACGTAAAAAGAACAATCCTTTATTAATTGGTGAGCCAGGAGTTGGTAAGTCTGCAATTGCTGAAGGTTTGGCATTACGAATCATTAAACGTAAAGTTTCGCGAACACTTTTTAATAAACGCGTAGTTACCCTAGACTTGGCTAGTTTAGTGGCTGGTACAAAATATAGAGGTCAGTTTGAAGAACGAATGAAAGCCGTTATGAACGAGCTTGAAAAGAATGACGATATCATCCTTTTTATTGATGAAATCCATACTATCGTTGGCGCAGGTGGTGCCACAGGAAGTTTAGATGCTTCAAATATGTTCAAACCTGCTTTAGCAAGAGGCGAAATTCAATGTATAGGAGCTACAACTTTAGATGAGTATAGACAGTATATTGAAAAAGATGGCGCTTTAGAACGTCGTTTTCAAAAGGTGATTGTTGAGCCAACTTCTGTAGAGGAAACTATAGAAATACTTAACAACATAAAAGCTAAATACGAAGACCACCACAATGTTGATTATACACCTGAAGCTATTGAAGCTTGTGTAAAATTGACAAACCGATATATGACAGAGCGTTTCCTTCCAGACAAAGCAATTGATGCTTTGGATGAAGCTGGTTCTCGCGTGCACATCACAAACATTGATGTTCCTAAACAAATAATTGAACTCGAAAAGAAACTTGAGGAAGTTAAGGAAACCAAAAATAGTGTTGTAAAAAAACAGAAATACGAAGAAGCTGCTAAGCTTAGAGATGACGAAAAACGTCTAGAAAAAGAATTAGCAACTGCTCAAGAAAAATGGGAAGAAGAGACTAAACAGCATAGAGAGATTGTGACCGAGGATAATGTTGCCGATGTTGTATCTATGATGACAGGTATCCCTGTGAATAAAATTGCTCAGACCGAACTAAACAAATTAGCAAAGTTACCAGAGCTGATAAAAGGACGTGTCATTGGGCAGGATATAGCAGTAGCTAAAGTTGTAAAAGCTATTCAACGTAACAGAGCTGGCCTTAAAGATCCTAACAAACCGATTGGTTCGTTTATCTTTTTAGGGCAAACCGGTGTCGGTAAAACACAGTTAGCCAAAGTGTTAGCTAGTGAATTATTTGACAGTAATGACGCTTTAGTAAGAATAGATATGAGTGAGTATATGGAAAAATTTGCTGTATCTAGACTTATTGGCGCACCACCAGGATATGTTGGTTATGAAGAAGGCGGACAACTTACTGAAAAAATAAGACGCAAACCTTATGCTGTTGTTCTTTTAGATGAGATTGAAAAAGCGCATCCAGATGTATTCAATATGCTTCTACAAGTTCTTGATGATGGGTATTTAACTGATAGTTTAGGTCGTAAAATCGATTTCAGAAACACAATTATCATCATGACATCTAACATAGGTGCCCGCAAGTTAAAAGACTTTGGTACTGGTGTTGGCTTTGGTACATCTGCTCAGCAAGCCCAAGAATCTGACCATGCGAAAGGTGTTATAGAAAATGCACTTAAAAAAGCATTTGCTCCTGAGTTCTTAAATAGAATTGACGATGTTATTGTCTTTAATGCTTTAGAGAAAGAAGATATTGACAAAATAATTGATATTGAGTTAGTTAAACTTATTAAGCGCATTAAAGATTTAGGTTATGACCTAATACTTACTGATAAGGCTAAGGAATTTATCGCCGAAAAAGGTTTTGATAAACAATACGGTGCAAGACCTCTAAATAGAGCTATACAAAAATATGTAGAAGATGCTCTTGCAGAGGAAATAATCAATTCAAAAATTCAGGAAGGAGATACCATTACCATGGATCTAGATACCAAAAAAGATGAATTGCAAATTAAAGTTAAGAGCTCTAGCGAGACTACCGAATCATAAGCAAGATTTAAAATTTTAGTTTAAAACTCCTCAAAATTGAGGAGTTTTTTTTATCTTATGTCTAAGATTTGTCACAAGATGCATGAAACTGATGTAAAATTAAAGTTTTGTACACTCTCTTTCTACGATAAGTATGTCATAGCAAAAATTAATGAAGGTGTACACCTAGACCATCAGCACAATGAGGCTTTAATTAAGGTTATAGAAGACCATTATAGCAAACCATTTGTGTACATCACCCATAGGATAAATTCTTATTCCGTTGACCCTAATGTCTATCCTAGAGCTACAAAAGTTGAGTTTTTAAAAGGTTTCGCAGTAGTTTCTAATAAATATCAAGCAAAAATTAATGCACAAATAGAACAACTATTTTTTGGGAAACCTTTTGAAATATTTTCAGAGTTAGAAGATGCTATTGATTGGGCAGAAAATTTAATCAAAAAAAGCTAAATCATTTATATATTTAATGCTTCTCAACTCCGTAATTATTTAAGAATAGTTCCTCTACTTCAATATCAACATCTTTTAAAAATTGAATAGATGCTTCTATATTATCATGTAAGACTTCGTCTTCTTTTATAAAAGGTACAGCTTTTCTATAATGCTCTAAAAAAGACTCCAATAATGGAGATGTTTTCATAGGTCTTCTAAATTCTAGAGCTTGGGATGCATTCATCAACTCAATAGCAATAACGCGCTCAACATTTCTAATAAGTGTGTATGCTTGCGTGGCTGCGTTGGCTCCCATACTTACATGATCTTCCTGGCCATTACTAGACACTATACTATCTACACTTGCTGGTGAAGCTAATTGTTTATTGGCGCTTACAATACTTGCTGCCGTGTATTGCGGAATCATAAAACCTGAATTTAATCCTGGGTTATCAACCAAAAATGCTGGCAAACCTCTTAAACCAGATACTAATTGAAAAATTCTTCGTTCTGAGATATTTCCTATTTCTGCCATAGCTATTTTTAAGTAATCTAGTGCTAAAGCTAATGGTTGCCCATGGAAATTTCCACCTGATATAATTAAATCTTCCTCCGAAAATATGTTAGGGTTATCAGTGACTGAATTGATTTCGGTTAAAATAACTTTCTCAACAAAATCCAATGTGTCCTTTGTAGCACCATGTACCTGAGGAATACATCTAAACGAATACGGATCTTGTACATGCTCTTTTTCTCTAGAAATTAACTCACTCCCTTCTAAAAGCTCATTAAAACGTTTGGCAACTTTACGCTGTCCTGGATGTGGCCTTACATCGTGCACTAAATCATGAAACGGGTCTAATCGGCCATCAAATGCATCTAAAGAAATAGCCGAAATGATATCTGCAAGATAAGATGTTTTGTGAGACATCAACAATAAATAGACACCGTAGGCACTCATAAATTGAGTTCCATTCAGTAGTGCCAAGCCTTCTTTAGCTTCTAGCTTAATGGGTTGCCAATTAAATTTTTCCAATAATTCGAACGCTTCGTAATTCTCTCCATTATGTACTACACTTCCTTTTCCTAAAAGCGGTAATGCCAAGTGTGCCAAAGGTGCCAAATCACCCGAAGCACCTAAAGAGCCTTGGGTAAAGACGAATGGAAAAATATCATGATTAAAAAAATCAATGAGGCGCTCAACCGTTTTTAGCTGTACTCCACTATGACCATAACTCAGGGATTGGATTTTTAACAATAACATCACCTTAACCACAGATTCTGGTACACGATCACCTGTTCCACAGGCATGCGACATTACCAAATTTTCCTGTAGTTTGGTTAAATCCTTATCTGAAATCTTAACATTATATAACGAGCCAAAACCAGTATTAATTCCATACATCGGCTTTTTGTTGTTGGCCAATTTATTATCTAGATAAGCTTTACAATTTTGTATTTTTTGTATAGATGACTCGGAAAGTTTAAGCTTTTTATTATCCTTAAAAATATTGTAAATGGTTACAATATCTAGAGCATCTGATGATATAATATGATAGTTATCCATAACTGTTTATTGTACGTCTTGTTGTTCTTCTTGCTGTTGCTGTTCTTGCTCAGGTTGCTTAAACAAGTCCATGTAAGCTTCACCTAAAGTTTCAATAATATGGCTTGCTAGTAAACTTTGGTATCCATAATCTTCCAAAGAAATATCCGCTGATTTACCGTGCAGATACACACCAAAAATGGTAGCTGCCAAGGGTTCATAACCTTGTGCTATTAAACCTGTAATCATTCCTGTTAAAACATCTCCAGTACCAGCAGTTGCCATTCCTGGATTACCTGTTGTGTTTATATAAAGTTTGTCTCCAAAAACGGTAATGGTATTTGCTCCTTTTATAACAACTATAGCTTTGTACTTTTTAGAAAACTCCTTTACTTTCTTGAGTTTATCAAAATCGTCCGACCACTCTCCTACTAGACGCTCCAGTTCTTTAGGATGTGGTGTTAATACCGTCTGTTCTGGCAATAATTTTAATAAGGCTTTCTTTTTAGATAAAATATTTAAACCATCTGCATCTATAACCAGAGGTACTTTGTTGGTTTTTAAAAAAGCTTCAAAAGCTTTAGCGGTCTTATCTGCCGTTCCTAATCCCACACCTATACCAACAACACTTGGTTCAATATCATACGAAATATCAGAAATGCATTCGTCGTCTTTGTCTGTAATTACCATTGCTTCCGGAAAAGATGCCTGCAAACTATGATAACCACATTTTGGGATAAACGCAGTAACCAATCCTGCACCAGAACTTAAAGCTGCCCTGCTTGCTAAATTAACAGCACCAATTTTTCCATAGCTACCACCTACAATTAAGGCATGTCCAAAATCTCCTTTATGCGAAAATTTTTCTCTAGGCTTGTAGAGAGGTAAAACTTCAAATTTTGAAATCAGTTCTGCTTCTGCTTCGGTTTGCATTAAATAATCGCGGTCAATTCCTATATCCAAGACTTCCCATTGTATAGTAAATTTTGAAGTTCCGGGTAAAAAGAAAATCAACTTCGGTGATTGAAAACTAAGGATATAATTGGCATGCACAACTGCATTTTCATCTTCTATAGCTTTATCTGTGTATAATCCTGATGGAATATCTACAGACAAGGTAAATGCTTTAGAGGCTCTCCATTTCTGAAATAATTGTTGAACCCATTCATTAGGCTGGCGGTTAAGACCAATACCAAAAACAGCATCTACTATAATGTCTCTTTCTTCTATGTGAACTTCACTAAAATCAACACCACAGCTCAACACCTTAGGCCAATCTTTAGTCACGGTTTTGATTCTATCGTAATTAATCAAAAAATCCTTAGAACGTTTGTCGCTACAGTTTACTATGTAGGTTACAACATTGTAACCATGGGTTATTAGATGTCTGGCCAACACCAAGCCATCACCTCCATTATTGCCGATGCCACAAAAGACATGAATTGGCACTTGTGCGCCTTGCATACGCATATGAATCCAATTAAAAATTTGGGTTCCTGCACGCTCCATCAAATCGGTTGAAGAAATATTTTGTCGCTCGGCAGTGAGCCTATCTCCTTCATATATTTGTTCTTTTGAGAATAACTTCATCTATAAATGCTGTATATTGAAAAACCTTTTTTAGGGAAGTAAAAATAAGGTTTTCCGAGCCAATAGAATAATAATGTATTTAGATTAATTAAACTGTGAAACATTCATTTGAAACACAAAGACTTCACATAAGACCAATAGCAACAGAAGATGCACCGTTCATTTTAAAATTAATGAACACACCTAAATGGATTCAATTTATTGGCGACAGAAATGTAAGAACTGTAGAAGATGCTAAAAATTACATCAAAGAAAAAGCATTGCCACAATTAGAGAGTCTTGGTTATGGTAATAATGTTATTATTAGAATATCTGATAATAAAAAGTTAGGCACATGCGGTGTTTACAACAGAGAAGGAAAAAACCAGCCAGATATTGGTTTTGCATTTTTACCATCTTTTGAAGGTAAAGGTTATGCGTTTGAAGCGACCACCAAACTTATAGAAGTAATGAAACTTAAACATGGTCTAACGGAATTAAGTGCTTACACATTAGAAGAAAATACAGCTTCGAGGAAACTATTGGAGCGATTAGGTTTTGAATTAAAAGGCATTGGAACTTTACCTACAACCAATGAAGAACTATTACATTATTATCGAAAACTATAGTTTTAACCCAAATAAAGGCGACTCATATGTTTTTTTATTGGTAAAATCCTAAGTTATGTACTTTTAAGGTTTATTTTTTAGCTATGAGAACTATAGTCTGTTTTAGTGTTTTTTGGTTTTTATCATGTTTCTGCATCAGCGCACAACAGTTTACTTTAGAAACGGCATTAGATGCAACCGTTAATGAAACTTCAGGGTTGTTGTACATAAACAATACACTAATTACACATAATGATAGTGCCAATACCAACCAACTTTTTGATATAGACTTAGCAACTGGCAATGTTACTCGTACAGTTACTGTTACCAATGCTACTAATGTGGATTGGGAAGACCTTACTCAAGACGGAACCTATATTTATATTGGTGATTTTGGAAATTACCAAGGGGATAGGACCGATTTAAAGGTCTATAGAATTGCCATTTCAGATTACTTGAATAATACTTCTATAACGGCTGACATCATTAACTTTAGCTATGCTAACCAAAGTGATTTCACCACTAGCCCATTTGCCACAAATTTTGATGCAGAAAGCTTAATACATTACAACAACAACCTTTATGTTTTTACCCGAAACTGGTTAGATGGGAATACTAATATTTATGAATTACCTAAAACACCTGGCTCACATAGTATTACTATGATAGATACTATAATTGCTGGAGGGTTAGTTTCAGGCGCAACTTACAACGCATTGAGCAATGAAATTGTAATTACGGGATTTGATGGTAGTGGTGCTTTTTTAATTGAGTTGAGCGGTTTCAACTCTGGTTTATTTTCTAACGGAAGTGTTACAAAAACATCTATTGCAGTGCCTGTGAATTATTCGTTTCAGATTGAAGGTATATATCCCATAAATGCAAACGAATATTACATTACTGCAGAGGAAAACGGCGCTCTTCAATCAGCGTTATATAGTTTTAATACCTCCACCCTTTCCCTAGATAAAACCGAACTGACATCTATTTCATTTTATCCCAATCCGGCTTCAACTGAAATTATATTGAATGAAAATAATCTTCAAACTAAAATCTATGCTATAACTGGTCAACTCATAAAAACGTCAACCAAAAAGCAAATTGATGTATCTGATTTAACTTCTGGGATATATCTTATAACTATTGAAGATGTTGCAAGTAAGCATATATTAAGAAAACGTCTAGTTATAAAATAATTAACCCATTATCCTAACCAACAACTCTTTAAGCAAATCACCTTGAGGCACTGCATTTGCACCTACACCTTTGCTTTTTACATCAAACTCTCTTAGTAAAGCGATGACTTCACTTACTTTTTTCATGGGATAATTGCGAGCTGCAATTAAATATTCATTTACAAAATACGGATTAACGGCCAATGCCGAAGCGACACTTCTTGGGTTTTTATCAGACATGCCGTGAAGGTGCAATAGTTGCGAGAAAAAGTTGAATAATAGAGATACAGTAACCACCATTGGATTATCCTTAGGATTATCGCCAAAGTATTTTGCTATACGCTGTGATTTTATAATATCGCGCTCACCCACAGCCTTTCTAAGCTCAAAATTGTTGAAGTCTTTACTAATACCAATGTTTTGTTCAATATGCTCTGGTGTAATCTGTGTGCCTTGTGGCAGAACGATTTTTAGTTTATTAAGTTCATTGTTTACTTTACTCAAATCGGTACCTAAAAACTCAACCAGCATTTGGGCGGCTTTTGGCGAAATGTCATATCCATTACCTTTCAACACTTTTCTAATCCAATCTGGCACTTGATTCTCATATAGTTTTTTACCTTCAAAAACTACGCCTCCGTGCTTATTAATAGCTTTATAAAGCGCTTTACGCTTATCAATTTTTTTGTACTTGTAATTAACCACTAAAACGGTTGTAGGTTGAGGATTAGTGGCATAATCCGCTAACTTTTCAATGGTACGGCTTAAATCTTGAGCCTCTTTTACAATGACCACTTGCCGTTCTGCCATCATAGGATAACGTTTGGCATTGCTTACAATATCTTCAATCGTTACATCTCTTCCGTAAAGCACCATTTGATTAAACCCTTTTTCGGCTTCATCAAGAACATTATCTTCAATAAAATCTGAAATTTTATCAATATAATAAGGCTCTTCACCCATTAAAAAATAAATGGGTTTAACTTGTCCCTTTTTTATGTCCTCAACTAATGCTTTTACCTCGTCCAATCTCTTAAATCGTTTGCTCGAATGATATTATAATTCTAATTTTGTGAAGTGCAAAAACTTAACTTTCCACAGTTTGATTACCGATTCAAAAGTACAGAAAATAAAGTTGCTATTTTTGATGTTATTCGGAAAAAATTCATTGTCCTTCAACCCGAAGAATGGGTTAGGCAACATTGTGTTCACTATCTAATTAGCGAAAAAAAATACCCAAAATCGTTAATTAATGTTGAAAAGGAATTAAGCATTAACGGCTTAAAAAAACGTTACGATATTGTCATTTTTAATACTGATGGTAGTATTCTTCTCATCGTAGAGTGCAAATCTTACGATATTACTATAAACCAAGACACTTTTGACCAGATTGCACGATATAACTTAGCGTTAAATGCAGAATTTCTCATGGTTACCAATGGCTTAAATCATTATTATTGTCAAATGGATACTGAGGCTGAACGTTATCAGTTCTTAAGAGATATACCTAATTATAAAAAGGCATAAATGTACAGCGACAAGGATATAGCAATTGTTATTTTAAACTGGAACGGTAAAACTTTACTAGAGCAGTTTTTACCTTCTGTTTTAAAATATTCTGAAAATGCTAAAATTTATGTTGTAGACAATGCCTCTACAGATGACTCTGTTGATTTTTTAAAAACTACTTTCCCAAATGTAACCGTTATTCAAAACACTGAAAATGGCGGTTATGCCAAAGGATATAATGAGGCATTACAAGGTGTATCAGAACCTATTCTCTGCCTTCTAAATAGTGATGTTCAAGTTACTGAAAATTGGCTTAATCCTATTGTTGAAATCTTTAATTCAGAAGACCAACCAGCTATTCTTCAACCAAAAATTTTAGATTATAAAGACAAATCCAAGTTTGAATATGCTGGCGCAGCAGGTGGGTTTATAGATAAATACGGTTATCCATTTTGTAGAGGACGTATTTTTAACACTATTGAAGAAGACAAAGGCCAATACAATGATATTACCACTATTTTTTGGGCTTCTGGTGCCTGCTTTTTTATTAAAAATGAAGTTTTTAAAGCGTTAAACGGTTTTGACGAAAGTTATTTTGCACACATGGAAGAAATAGATTTGTGTTGGCGTGCTTTCAACCGAAATTATAAAACCCAATATGTCGGTACATCTACTGTTTATCATGTTGGTGGTGCAACTTTAAGCAACACCAATCCTAAAAAGACGTACTTGAATTTTAGAAATAGCCTATTAACATTAGTAAAAAATACCGATAAAAATGTGCTTGCTAAAGCCATAACACGTATGGTTTTAGATGGATTGGCCGGAATACTATTTCTTTTTCAGCTAAAGCCACTGCACTTTATTGCTATTTTAAAGGCGCATGGATCGTTCTATATAAACTTAAAGAGAGTTCTTATAGAGCGTAAAAAACGTCCTAAGCGTTCTAATTATTATAAATCGTCGTCTATTGTTTGGTCTTATTTTATAAAGAAAAACAGAACTTTTTAATTGTTTATAAAAACTGTTAAAACTTTTGTTAATCTCTATCTTAGGCCGTTTTCTTTTATATAATTTTGGTGTATTAATTTAACGATTTAAACTATACTTAAAATTATGAAGAAACTAATGTTATTAAGTGTTTGCTCAATGGTGTTGCTCGCCTCTTGCGTATCGAAGAAAGAATATGCTGCACTTGAGGCAAGACAACAAGAAACACAAGACTTATTGAACAGTGCTACTGTAAAATTGAATAAATGCCTTTCTGATGCTGCTGCTGCAAATGCAAGAGTAGAAACCATGAAGGATCAGTTAGCTGATTTACGTAAAGCAAATCAAGATTTGATTGACACCAAGGGAAACCTAACTACCTTAACTCAAAAGGGTGCAGAAAATCTTGAAAAATCTTTAGAAAGCCTAAAAGAAAAAGATTTAAAGATTTCGCGCTTACAAGATGCCTTAACTAAAAAAGATAGTGTAACCCTTGCTATCGTTACCAGTTTAAAGAAAGAAGTTGGTATTAACGATCCAGACATTGAGATTAATGTTGAAAAAGGAGTTGTTTTTATCTCTATTGCTGATAAATTGCTGTTCAAAAGTGGAAGCTACAATGTAACCGATAGAGCTAAGGAAATTTTAGGTAAAGTAGCTAAGGTAATCAATAGCAAACCAAACTTTGAAGCTATGGTAGAATCCCATACAGACAACGTGCCTTATAGCAAGCCACCATTATTAGATAACTGGGATCTTAGTGTAAAACGCGCTACCTCTGTAGTACGCGTTTTAGAAAGCTTAGAAGTAAATCCACAACAGTTAATTGCTGCTGGTCGTAGTTACCATGTACCTTTAGTAGCAAATGACACTGCTGAAAATAAAGCAAAGAATAGAAGAACTCGTATAATCGTTCTTCCAAAAATTGATGAATTCTACGAAATGATTGAGGAAGAGATGAAAAATCTTTCTGCCGGAAATTAATTTTTAAACTCACATATTAACAACTAAAAACCCAGTGCAGTTGCATTGGGTTTTTGTTTATTCTGGAGTTTCTACACTTACCCTAAAACCGCCTCAATAGTTTTAGCGCGCTGAATTTTACCATTCACCGTTTCCACAAACTTATCGGTAATGTAAATGTGCTTTGGTACTTCAAACTTGGTAAGGTCTTTTATAAACCTAATTCTGTTAGCTATACTTTCTGCGGAATCTCGAGGATTTTCAACGATTAGAACCAAACGCTCACCCAAGGTTTCATCTTCTTCACCTGCCACTATAAAGCGTTCATCTATGGCTGGTTGTAGTTTATCTTCAATCTGTTCAGGAAATAATTTTACACCACCAGAATTAATCACATTATCGTAGCGACCAAGTAGTTTAAAACTTGTTTGAGATTTTAAATCTACAATATCATTAGTCGCTAAAGCCTCTCCTAATAAATTAGGTGCGTGTATGATTAAACATTGTCTATCGTCCTGAGAAAAACTTACATTAGGTATCGCATTAAAAAACTTCTCACCTTTAGATACTTTTGATGGTAGTTGTCTAACTGCTACGTGTGTCACAGTCTCTGTCATTCCGTAGGTTTCAAAAACCTTAGAACTACAGGTTTTAATACGTTCTAACAAAGGCTGTGTCACTTTAGAACCACCTACGATAAGAGTTTTTATATTGTATGTGTACTTTAAGGTATGTTTAAGCTGTAAAGGAATCATTGCACAAAAATCGTAGTGCTTTTCGTAATCGAAAATAGGATGTGCGCTTGGTTCTACAAAGTCTATTTCCAAACCTAAAACCATAGCCCTAACCAGCATCATTTTACCAGCAATATAATGACTAGGTAAACAATCCATAGCCGTATTACCAGGCTCTAAACCAAAGAAATCACCAGTAGCAATGGCAGAATTTACCATAGCTTGTTTGGTGAGCTTTATTAGCTTTGGTTTACCTGTAGAACCTGAGGTATTAACCTCTATATAGTCTTTATCATTTAACCAATCGATTAAAAAGTTACCCGTTGCCTTTTCATGAGGTTCTCCTTCTTTTATGAGGCTGTAGGCCACTTCCTTTAAATCCTCATGGTTATAGTGTAGACCATTTAGTTTAAATCTATTATGAACTTTATCGTATTTTGGTGTCATTATTCTCCTATGATTTTATAATCTTCTTTTGGTGGTTCTTCAACTTTTCCAAATAATTTCTCTTTCCAATTTTTCCAACCGTATCTTTTTGATAAAATTAGCAACATAATTGGATAAACGACAAGTACTGGTATTAAAATTTCGCCAACAATACTCATTGATGGTTCTGCTGTGCTTTTAAAAATAGCATCGGTTTGTAAGGCGGTCCAATCTGCAGTAACTAATAATGATGCTAACAGATTATTACCGAGATGAAACCCAAGAGCGAGTTCTAAGCCATCGTCCATTAAGGTCATAATCCCTAACAATAAACCTGTACCAATGTAGAAAATCATCATTTTCCAGAAACCAACATTTGCAACCTCAGGGTTGGCGCTATGCGCTATACCAAATAATACTGAAGTGAGGATTAAGGGAAACCATTTATTCTTAACCATAATTCCTATGTGCTGCATAAGATAGCCTCTAAAAAGATATTCCTCTAATCCTATCTGAAAAGGAAAAAGAACAATACTTACCAAAAATAAAATCGAAAATTTCTTAAAATCGAATTGATATATAATCTCTGACGAATCTATATTATAGCTTATGATGAAAGATACTATTGTAAATGTTGCAATCATCATAAAAGCAAAAAATACCCTTCCATAATCCACCTTTAATCTTGCTGTTGTTAAAGACAAAATGCTACGTTGGTGTACAAATTTTACTAGTACAAACAATAATCCCAACAAAAATGCAAATGGAATGAGATTAATCGCAAGATTTAGACTTGAAGGTATCCTTTTCATCATTTCATAAGCCGCTTCCATATCTGCAGGATCGGTTATGAGATAAAACACAAAGTTTAATAAAAAAATACCTGCAACCAATATGGTAGTTAGTATGAACATCCATAATTCGCGTTGGCCTTTATAAGCTTGTTGTATATAGTTCATTCGTTTAAATTAAAGTTCCAATTTTTGTTAATATCATATTGCAAAGTACCATTTTTTACGGTTAATGGCGAGGCAAAATTATTTGTAAACAGACTTCCTGTTCCGAGACCTTGTGGCATCGTGTTATTTAATGTATAGGTCCACTGAGCAATAGCATTTAAACCAACATTACTTTCTAGCGCACTTGTTATCCACCATTTTATATTTAAATTTTCAGCAATCTTTATCCATTGTTCGCTACCGCCAAAACCACCAACAAGACTTGGCTTTAATATGATGTACTGCGGTTTTATGGTTTGAAGCACCTTTAGTTTTTCTTCTTTTGAAAATACACCTATTAATTCTTCATCTAAAGCAATGGGCAGTGGTGTAACTTCGCAAAGGTTTGCCATTTCGTCCAATTGTTTAGGTTTTATTGGCTGTTCTATGGAATGTAATTGATATTCCGAAAGACGTTTTAATTTTTCGAGCGCTTCATGAGCTGAAAATGCACCATTAGCATCAACTCGCAATTCAATATCTGAAATAGAGAATTCTTTTCGTATAGATTTAAGAATATCAAGTTCGGCTTGAAAATCAATAGCTCCAATTTTCAATTTTATACAGTTGAAACCGGCTTCAATTTTTTCCTTGACTTGCTTTCGCATAAAGGCTTCATCACCCATCCAAACCAATCCATTAATTGGGATAGTATCTTGTCCTTCGGTAAATTTAGATGGAAACAAATCGAATTCAGACTCACTCTCTAAAGATTTAAATACCATTTCCAACCCAAATTGAATACTTGGATACTCAATCAATTCTTTCAATAAAAGTTCTAAACCAAGTTCTATATGGTCGCAAACCCATTTAAGCTTGCTCTCATAATCTGGTGTATCATCTATACTCAAACCTCTTAAGATACCGCATTCTCCTATTCCTGTTTTATAGTTGGAATTTAGAATAATAAACCACGTTTCCTTAGTGGTCATTACACCTCTAGATGTACCGCTTGGTTGTTTAAAATTGAGTATATATTTGTGGTAAGTGGCTATCATAATTCAATTTCAAAAATAAGCATATCAGTATTAAGAAACATCTATTTTTAAAAAATATCAGGCACCAATTTCTTGATGCCTGAACCATTAACCAATCAACCAAATTTATGTCACGAATTACATAAATTTTACTTTACCTGTAGCCATATCATATACTGCTGGCACAATTTTAATTTTTCCTTCTTTTTCTAAGCTTGCCATTTTTGGGGATTGCTTACGTATATCTTCTACGGTGACGTGTGCATTTGTGACGATAACACTGTTTGTAAACTCTTCATTTTTTGAAGACACTTCTCCGGTTTTAGTTGTGGCATCAATAGAGGGTTGAATTTCATCTAAAAGGTTTTGAAGAGCCATCATTTCCATAGAAGCGGCATCAACTTTGTCTATAGCACTTTTAATTGCGCCACAAGAGGTATGGCCCATAACTATGACCACTTTAGAACCCGCAACAGCAGTGGCAAATTCCATAGAACCCACAATATCTTTGTTTTCTATGTTACCTGCAACACGAGCCACAAAGATGTCGCCAATGCCCAAATCAAACACATCTTCTACTGGCACTCTGCTGTCTACACAAGAAAGAACGATGGCCTGCGGATACTGCCCTATCATTGCCTGTCTTCTTTGGGCAGAATGGTCTCTAGTTGTAAGGTTATTGTTTACAAAATTTTCGTTACCTTTTTTGAGTCTTCCTATGATTTCATCCGGACTCATTTCTGCCTGTTCTTCGGCTGTGAGGATACTTCTAACAGGGTTTTGTTCTAAATTACTTTCTGGTCTTACTTCAGCATCAGTTGAAGATGAATCATTAGCTTTTTGATTACAATTGAGAACTAAAATAGCTATTACGAAAGGTGTAAGAATTATAAATATCTTTTTCATTGCTTTTTATTTAAGATTAAATTTATTTTAAAAATTATGATGCATACTTATTTGCCACTGCCCTTTTCCCCAGACATCGGTCTTTTGGTTCATCCATCCTAATTGAAACCTTATTTTAGAATTGAGTACATAACCCAAACCTAAGTAAGTACGATTTCTATCGAAAAGTTCTACTGTTCTGCCATCGCCTATCCCTTGTTCACCATTTATGAATAACTCATTATATAGTGCTATGTAATAGGCTTTAGGACTTAATTCTTTACTGTTTAAAGGCACATTTAAGAATAAATTATAGCGATAGCGCGTTCTAAAATCCTGATC
>JAGQZO010000050.1 GCA_020435515.1 Winogradskyella sp.
TTTTTCTAACACCTTACTTTTTATTGATCACATTAGACATTCCTACTTGGGCTCAAATTCTTCTAACGATAGTTATGGGAGTTGGTATGGCAGGAGTTGGTATGAATGTCATGCACGATGGCAACCATGGTTCTTTTTCTAACAGAGAATGGGTAAACCGTTTAATGGGTAGTAGCATTTACATCCTAGCTGGAAATGTGTACAATTGGAAGGTACAACATAATGTACTACACCACACTTATACTAATATTCATGGTCATGATGAAGATTTGGAAGCAGGAAGAATCCTAAGATTTTCTGAGCATGCTGAATGGCGCAAGCATCATAGATTTCAACACTATTATTCTATTTTCCTATATGGTTTACTCACTATCAATTGGGCTATAACTACAGATTTTCAGCAAATGAAACGCTACATGAAACGAAAACTTTCTTATGGAAAGTTTCCAAATCCAATTGTAAACTGGAGTAAATTGGTAATATCTAAACTGCTCTACCTTTCAATGTGGATTGTTTTACCAATAGTGTTTACAAATTTAGCTTGGTACGAAGTCATTGTAGGTTTCTTTATAATGCATTACGTTGCAGGTCTTATATTAAGCATTGTATTTCAACTAGCCCACGTTATGGATGAAGCTGAGATGCCTATGCCCGAAAAAGATGGCACTATGAAAAATACTTGGGCCGTACACCAACTTAAAACAACAGTAAATTTTGGAGCAAAAAATTGGTTGATTAATTGGTACACCGGAGGTCTTAACCATCAAGTTGAGCATCATATTTTCCCGAACATTAGTCACATTCACTATGGAAAAATTGCCAAAATCGTAAAGGATACTGCCAAAGAGTTTAATTTACCTTATAAAGAATACGAAACTACAAGAAAAGCTATTGTTGCGCATTTTAGATTCTTAAAAGAAATGGGCATGCGACCAGCAATGCAAGCATAATTCTATTACAATTAACACATGAACCAACTTTCTGATAGAATTAATAATCTATCGACATCGGCAACCCTCGCTATGGCCGCAAAAACCAGAGAACTTAAGGCAGAGGGTAAAGACATTATTGGTTTAAGCCTGGGTGAACCAGATTTTAATATACCCGATTTTGTTAAACAAGCAGCAATTAAAGCCATAAATGACAATTACAATAGCTATTCACCCGTTGACGGATATGTAGAGCTAAAAGATGCCATAATAACTAAGTTTAAGCGTGATAATGGGTTAGACTACTCAAGATCACAAATTGTTGTTTCTACTGGTGCTAAGCAATCATTATTCAATATTGCTTCGGTAATGCTTAATGATGGTGACGAAGTCATTTTACCATGTCCTTATTGGGTTAGCTATGCTGACATTGTAAAGCTTAATGGAGGTGTTCCTGTTGAAGTAAAAACAGATATTTCTAACGACTTTAAAATGACCGCTGACCAACTTGAAGCGGCTATTACTCCAAAAACAAAAATGCTTTGGTATAGTTCTCCTTGTAATCCCAGTGGTTCTGTTTACAGTAAAAAAGAATTAAGAGCCATTGCAGATGTATTGCAAAAATACCCAAACATATATGTGGCTTCAGACGAGATATACGAACACATCAATTTTATTGGTGGTCATCATAGTATGGCACAATTTGAAGATATGTATGACCGAACTATTACTGTAAATGGTGTTTCTAAGGCTTTTGCCATGACTGGTTGGAGAATAGGTTACATTGGTGCACCGGATTGGATTGCAAAAGCTTGCAACAAAATGCAAGGTCAGGTAACAAGTGGCGCTAATTGTATTGCCCAACGTGCGGTGATTGCCGCTTTAGAGGCTAACCCTTCGGAAATTCAGTACATGATAGACGAATTTAAAGAACGTCGTCAGTTAATTTTAGGCTTACTAGATGGTATCGAAGGCTTTAAAACCAACGAACCAGAAGGTGCATTTTATGTATTTCCTAATGTGTCTGCTTATTTTGGAAAAACTATAAAAGGCAAAACCATTAATAACGCAACAGACATGTCCATGTTTTTATTAGAAGAAGCTTTAGTCGCTACTGTAACTGGTGAAGCCTTTGGTAACCCTGATTGTATACGTATTTCTTATGCGGCATCAAAAGAAGAGATTACTGAAGCCCTTAAAAGAATTAAGGAGGCTTTAAGCTAAATTAATCAATCTTATTTTTTTATATGAAAGGAGTTTTGTTCTATCTCATAAGATTATTTCATGAGAAAAAAATTTCCCCAAAGGATTTTTGTAATGAGTATTATATCATATACGAAATAAACAATGACGAATTAGAATTAACCGATTTCGAGAGAGAAAACTTAAAAAATCTAGCAATAAGAGCAAGTAGATTCACAGATGTTGAAGAGGACTTAAACAAATACAATGGTGTTTATTTTTCTTCTAAGGATTTATATGAAGTAACAGAAGAAGTTTTCAACACATTAAATATCAAAAATAAAACTCCCAATTACTGTTAATTAATTAGCAGTAAAGCATTTTTAAAACTTAATAAAAAAGCTATTACACAAATTCTGTGCAATAGCTTTTCTTTTATAATGCCAATAGCATCCAAACCAAATACTTAGTTACCTCAGTAGGTTAACAGTTCTATTGTTCCGCCTCTTAAAGTAAGAAAAGCACTAACTAGAACCAAAAACAGAATTATTGTTATCACTACTACTTTAGCCATTCTAACCCTATGTTCTTCTCTTATTTGTTTAGCTATATTACTAAGCTGTTTCTTAGAAGCTTTTGGCAAGTTATACTCTGTCTTACTGGCATTTCTATAACTACCTAAAGTATTCCTAAGCTTTACTCTTTTAGAAAGCAAATTAAAATTGTTCTTAATACTTGTTGACATGTAACTTGTAGACATCGCTTCTTATTTTAAAATTTGAGTATAGATTACCAGCATTGTATTGATGCACATTGATGGCAGAATATAAAAGACATAAAAATGTCAGTTAGAGGTCTAAAAAGTAAGATGTATGTTTTAGAAAATAGCGATTAAAGCTATCACAAATACAGACAATTTTAAGATTGCTGCTACGTGATCTACCTTGCTAAATTGTGAAGACTTAATACGTTGTCTAATTCCGAAAACAGATTTTGTAGTAGACTTGCTAAAGTTGTGCTTCACGATAGACTTGTAATTAGAATTTAACAAACCGCTTGTTGTGTAATGAGAAACCACAATGGGTTCAGGTACCGATTCTAATTCTTGATTTAATACTAATTCCATGATTGATAATTTTTAATTGGTTACGTAAATACGACGCTATACAAATAAAAATGTTACACCCACTGTTACTACAACCGCATGGTTTTGAGTATATAAAACTTAAAAAATATGAGTGAAATTATAGGCTAGCTAAATTTTAAAAAACTTAAAAAAAATTAAAATTTTATCTATTTCTCCAGAAAAAAGGAGTCAGTATTATCAATACAGTGAACAATTCTAGCCTACCAATTAGCATTAAAAAAGAAGCCCACCATTTACCCAATGGCGGTAAAGCAGAGTAATTGTTTACAGGTCCAAATTCACCCAAAGCAGGCCCAACGTTACCCAAACTAGAGGCTGACAATCCAATCGCAGATTCAAAATCCATTTGAAACATAGAAAACCCTAATCCACCAATAATAAAAGATAACATATAAAGAATAAAGAACCCTAAGACATTAAATACAATGTCCTTAGAAATGGACTTTGTGTTGTAACGAACAGGTAAAATAGCATTTGGGTGTAATGAGCGCTTAAATTCTAAGAATCCATTCTTTATTAAAATTAAGTGCCTTACTACTTTAACACCACCAGAAGTACTACCTGCTGAACCGCCCAAAAACATTAACCCAAAGAAAAATACCGTTAAAAATGGAGTCCACATAGTATAATCTGCAGAAACAAAACCGGTTGTTGTTATTACTGTCAATACTTGAAACAGGGCATGTCTAAATGCGCTTTCCCCTTCACCTAAAACCATGGGATGTGCAATTGTAGATTGCGACACATCTGCTCTAAAGTAAATTATAAGAGCAGCTATAATAGTAAAGATGGCTATAAATTTAAAGTATAGTTTAAACTCTTCATCTTCTAAGATTTTGGAAACTTTACCTTTAAACAGATAATAACTCAACACAAAATTAGTGCCTGCTAAAAACATAAAGAAAATAATGATGTATTGAATTGCCGGATTATCATTCCAGTAGGCCACACTAGCATTTTTAGTTGAAAAACCACCAGTAGACAACGTACTTAACGCATGATTAATCGCATCAAAGAAGGACATTCCTGCTACTTGTAATAATATTGTTTCAGCTACTGTATAACCAAAATAGATAAGCCATAATCGTTTGGCAGTATCTGTAATTCTTGGATGCAATTTATCTCCACCAGGACCTGGTGCTTCAGCTGCAAAGAGCTGCATTCCTCCTACACCTAACAGAGGTAAAATAGCAATAGCAAGCACAATAATTCCCATACCACCAATCCAATGTGTCATACTTCGCCAAAACAAGACACCTTCAGGCAAGACTTCTATATCATTAATAATACTAGCACCAGTAGTGGTATAACCAGATATCGTTTCAAAAAAAGCTTCAGTAAAAGTTGGTATAGCTTCTGTTGCCATATAAGGCAGAGTTCCTGTAAGTGACATTACTATCCAACCAAAGGCCACAACTATATAACCTTCGCGCTTATTCATTTCTTTACTATGATTTTTGGTGCCATACATAGCAACACCACCAATGAGTAAAGTAGACAGACTCGCCAAGAACAAATTTAAGGTTACACCATCTTTGTAAATAAGACTTATTAGAGCGGCTAGCATCATAAAACCACCATTGAAGAGCAATAGCAGTCCAAAAAAATGGAAAATGATCTTATAATTTAGTCGAATTCTAGACATAATTCTTCTTACGAGAAAAAGGCTTCTACTTCTGAGATTGAACGCGGCAAACAACAAACAACTACCCTGTCACCAGCTTCAATTTTAAAGCTTCCCAATGGAATCATACCTTCACCATCTCTAATTACACCACCAAATATAGCTGACCTAGGAAAATCTAAATCCTTAATCTGTTTATTTGTGATTTTTGAATTTGGTTTTACGACAAATTCTAACAGTTCGGCATTCATATTAGTAAGCTTAGTCATGGCTACAACCTCACCTTTCCTTATGTATCTAAATATATTATTTGCGGCTAATAGTTTTTTGTTGATAAGTGTATCAATACCTATAGATTGAGAAAGCTGATAATAATCCATATTTTCAACTAAAGCAATCGTTTTTTTAACCCCTTTTGATTTAGCTAAAAGACAAGACATGATATTGGTTTCAGAATTACCAGTTACGGATATAAAGGCATCCATATCTGAAATATTTTCTTCATCCAAAATATCAACATTTCTACCATCACCACAAATAATGAGAGCATCTGGAAGCCTATCTGCCAAATCTTCGGCTATGGATTGCCTACTCTCGACAAGCTTTACGTTAAATTTACTTTTACAAAGATCTCTAGCTGTCTTAAAACCAATTTTACTTCCACCAAGAATCATAATATTCTTAATTTCGGTCTTTACTTTTCCAGACAAGTCAAATAATTCCGCATCACCACCTTTTGAAGTCATAAACACAACCTTATCATTTTCCTTAAACTGTGTATCTCCACGAGGAATAATGGTATACTGTGTTCCATAGCGCTGAATTGCAATAGGAATAAAATGCAATTCTGAATAAATTTCTGCAGCTTCTTTTACTGTTTTTCCAACAAACTTTGCTGTTCTTGAGAGCCTTAAACCTAGCATGGTCAGTGCACCACCTTCAAATTCATAAGTATCATTAAAACCATACTGATTCAATAACAACTCAATTTCTGATGCTGCTAATGATTCTGGCGAAATCAA
>JAGQZO010000051.1 GCA_020435515.1 Winogradskyella sp.
CTTTCTTTTTGTATACTAAACAGAACATCAAATACTATTGAATTTCTTAATACTATTCAATTTCATCATAAATTGAACCCTTTTGATGTTCTAAATCGTCTTAAAACCGAATTGAGTGCTAACTCAGTGTTCTCGGATGAGTTTGATACTGTTACTGTTATACACCAAAATGAATTATCTACTCTAGTACCTAAAACACTCTATGACGAAAACAACAAAGCAGACTATTTAAAATTCAATACAAAAATCTTAAAGACAGATTTTATAGCAGATGAAGATATAGCTGTAAATGATAGTGTAAATTTATATATACCATACATCAACATCAATAATTACATTTTTGAGACTTTTGGCGAGTTTATCTATAAGCATTCCTCAACAATTTTGATAGATACCGTTTTGCAGAAAAGTTCTCAAAATAGTAATGCGGTAATGTACCTACATGTTAATAGCTCTATGATTGAGGTTTCAGTTTTAGAAAATGGGCAACTTCAATTGTTCAATGTTTTTGAATATTATAGCAAAGAAGATTTCATTTACTATGTTCTTTTTGTTTTTGAACAACTAAAACTAGATGTTGAAACAATAACAGTTCATCTAAGTGGTAATATTGATAAAAATGATGAATTGTATGACTTACTTTACACTTATGTAAGACATGTAGAGTTTGAAAAACTTAACTTTAGCTATAACTTTTCAGAAAATATTGATACGGATAAGTTACATCATCATTATTTGATTTTAAACACCTTTTAATGCGGATAATTTCTGGAACATATAAAGGCAGAAAAATTATAGCACCTGCTAAATTGCCTGTTCGGCCTACAACAGATATGGCAAAAGAAGCCTTATTCAATATTTTAAATAATCAATATTTTTTTGATGATATCTCTGTATTAGATTTATTTTCAGGTACCGGAAACATTAGTTATGAATTTGCATCTAGAGGTACTGAAGACATTACAGCAATAGATGACAATTACGGATGTATTAAATTTATAAATGATACTGCTGAAAGTTTTGAAATGCCTATAAAAACTATAAAAATTGATGTTTTTAAATTCCTTGAGAATAGCAACCAAAATTACAGTATCATTTTTGCCGATCCACCTTATGATTTTGAAATAGATTTATTCTCAAAAATCCCAGAATTAGTTTTTGAAAACAATCTGCTACAAGATGAAGGTCTTTTAATAATTGAACATTCTAAACACACCGATTTAAGCCATTTAGAGCATTACTCCCACTCAAAAAAATATGGTGGTAATATGTTTAGTTTTTTTGAAGTTAGCTAAAAAAAACAAAGCTTCATGTCTACTACATGAAGCCTGTTTAATAAGCAAACCTATAAGCCGAATTCTGTATCAAGACATTAACTGTCTCAACCCTTATCATTTATCTGCGTTTACTGTTGCCAGCAAACTTTAGCTGCCTACCCTCCAACATCGAACGTGCAGCCCTCAAACGTTGGTATACATGACATTGCACCGCATAGAGTTTACCTGATTTCACTACAGCATTACCTGTACATACTTTCTGTTGCACTTTTCCTAACCTCTCGGCTGGTGGCTGTTAACCACTATGCTTGCACTATGGTGTTCGGACTTTCCTACCCTAATAAATTAGAATCGATAAGGCGATTTACTAGCCTTCAAAAGTACACAAATTGTTAATAACTCCTATTAAATTTTAAGCTTCATAAATGGCTATTTAGAGGTTATTCTTAAATTTGTAATTCAGTAAATTTTCAATGGAGCATTTCGTAGTATCGGCACGTAAATACAGACCACAAACCTTTAAGGATGTTGTAGGGCAACAAGCCATAACAAACACGTTGCTAAATGCCATTGAAAATAATCACTTAGCACAAGCATTATTGTTTACTGGTCCTCGTGGTGTTGGTAAAACAACATGTGCTCGTATTTTGGCAAAAATGATTAATAGTGATGGCAATACTAGAGAAGATGAAGATTTTGCCTTTAATATTTTTGAGCTAGATGCTGCTTCTAATAACTCAGTAGATGATATTAGGAATTTAACAGACCAGGTTAGGATTCCACCTCAAGTTGGTAAATACAAAGTGTATATTATTGATGAGGTACACATGCTTTCCCAATCGGCTTTTAATGCATTTCTTAAGACTTTAGAAGAACCACCAAAGCACTGTATTTTTATTTTAGCAACTACTGAGAAGCACAAAATCATCCCAACGATTTTATCAAGATGTCAAATATTTGATTTTAAACGCATTACTGTAACTGATGCTAAAGAATACTTAAAGTACATTGCAGAAGAACAAGGCATAAATGCAGAAGATGATGCTTTACATATTATAGCCCAAAAAGCTGATGGTGCCATGCGAGATGCCTTATCTATTTTTGACAGGGTAGTAAGCTTTTCTGGAAAAAATTTAACCAGACAAGCTGTAACCGAAAATCTTAACGTTTTAGACTACGAAACGTATTTTGAAAGCACAGATTTAATCTTAGAGAACAAGATACCTGATTTATTAGTTCAGTTTAACACAATATTATCTAAGGGCTTTGATGGCCATCACTACATAGCTGGTTTAGCATCACATTTTAGGGATTTAATGGTTTGTAAAAATCAAGTTACTATAGATTTACTTGAGGTTGGTGAGGAGACCAAACAGAAGTATGTAGAACAATCTAGAAAAACCTCTAATACTTTCCTTCTAAAAGGTATTGAACTAGCTAACGATTGTGATCTAAAATACAAAACAAGCAAAAACCAAAGATTACTTGTTGAGTTAACACTTATGCAATTAGCCTCTATCACTTTTGATGGAGAAAAAAAAAATGACAGACATTTCATAATTCCTCCTTCTTATTTTCAGGCAAAAGGCATTACTCCTATTTCAGTTAATAAGCCTAAAGAAGAAGCAAAACCAATCGTTCAGCAACCAAAAATTGAGAAAAAAGAGGAACAACAGCAATCCGTTGCATCAGTTTCTGAACCTCTTGTAATTCCAAAAATTTCAATTGACAAAGCCAAAAAATCAACATCTGGTCTATCGTTAAAAAGCATAAAAGAAAAGAAAGAACATCAAATACGACAATTAGATGTAGTTATTGATGAAGAAGATTTACCAAAAGAACCCGTTTCGCAAGAGGCCTTGACAAAGGCATGGAATGAATACACAGCTTCAATAACCAAAAAAGGTGAAAAAATATTGGCTTCCATACTACAAATGGACAAGCCAAAATTAAAGAGTACTGCTATTCATCTTACCTACTCCAATAATACCAATAAAATTGAGCTAGAGCGTGCTCAGTATCCACTTCTCGCCTATTTGCGTAAAACATTAAAAAATTACGATTTACATTTAGATATTACCGTAAATGAAGAAGTCGCAAAAAAATACGCTTTTACACCTAGAGAAAAGTACGAAAAACTAAAAGAAAAAAACCCTAATATAGAACTGCTGAAAAGAACCTTTGGCTTAGATATTTAAGAATATGAGAAATTTACTTGGAGTATTTTTAATTTTGATTGTTGGTTTTACAAGTTGTGAGGGTCGTATCACAAAAAATCAAGCATTAGCAGAAGATATTGAACACTTTAAAAAAACCGTAACTTTTCAAATAGATGTTTATAAGCCTGAAAACTATGTAGAACGCGAAGTCGATACTACACTGAGCAATGGTTTTAGAGTAAAAATTAAAACTTACACGGATATGGATAACAGTGTGCTTTTTACCAAAATAAAAGACACCATTAACTATCAAACGTATTACCGAAATTTTAAGTTCGATATTTTAGTTGAAAAAGATAATAAGGTCATCTACAACAAGAGTTTTGATAAGCAAAAAGCGAACAAAGCTTTTAAATTTAATTCTCATCTAGTAAAAGGTTCAGAACTTTATAACTTTGATAAACTTGCCATATTAAATGCTATCCAAGTAGATGATGACCCAAGCTATACCAATACAGTAGTCATTGATGTAGTATATGCCATACCTGAAACCGATAAGGTATCTTACCACAAAATAGTGATTAACGATAAAGGAAAAGCAAATTTCATTCAAACTGAAAATCATTAAACTATGTTAGGTCTCAAACTTCCAACAGACCCAAGATGGGTAAACATTGTAGAAAAAAATATTGAAGAAATACTAACTGACCACGCTTATTGTGAGCAAAAGGCTGCAAGTACTGCGATTTCATTGATTGTTGGTTTCCCTGAATATACTGAGCTTGTACAAGAAATGATTGATTTGGTTGAAGAAGAGATGAGCCATTTTAAAATGGTGCACGACCTTATCTTAGAACGTGGCTGGACACTTGGAAGAGACCGAAAAGATGAGTATGTGCTTGCTTTATTAAAGTTTTTTCCAAAAGGTGGAAGCAGAACCACACAATTGGTTCACAGATTACTTTATGCTGCTTTAATTGAAGCGCGTAGCTGTGAACGTTTTAGATTACTCTCCGAAGAATTGGAGGACAAAAAACTAGCCAAATTTTACAGAAAACTAATGATTAGTGAAGCTAACCACTACACTATGTTTTTAAACTTCGCAAGGCAGTATGGTGACAGGAAAGAAGTAGACCAAAAATGGCAGCAACTTCTTGAATATGAGGCAGGCATCATGAAAGATTTAGGTAAAAAAGAAACTGTGCATGGGTAATTTTTTATAAATTAGAGGCTTAATTAGCTCTAATTTCTCATGAAATACCTTTACACTTTAATCAGTTTTTTCACCTTAATCAGTTTAAATACACACAGCCAATCCGATTTAATAGGAACTTGGTATTTAGATTACATAATTAAAGAAGGTGTAACTTATCCTAATTATTATAATAGCTATAATGTTTTTAATCTTGAATTCACAAACGGTTCAGGAGATTTACCAGGAACTTTAAGTTTTAGTTCCGGTCATGGCTGTAATGCTTCTAATGGGTCATATTCAGTAGACACTAACGAAATCACAATTAATATTTCTGCTACATTTCTAGATGACTGTTTTACTAGACCTTATGCTATTTATGAAGAGATTTATTATGATGAATTGAATTGTAATAGTGGTTTAGATTGTATACAAACGTATTCAATCACCGGAACGGGAGATGACCAAGTTTTAACCTTAACAAATACTGATGGAAATTTGTTGGTTTTTGGCAAACAAGCACCAACAACTTTACTAGTATCAACTTGGTGGTTGCATCATATAGATATTCCTGGAAACCCAATTATAGATATACCTGTGGGTGACTTTCCATACTTAAACTTAACCGATGAAATTTTTATTTCATTACCACTTTTACCTGAACTTGATGGTGTTGGTGAATGTGAAGCGTTCAATGCTAAGTATGGCGTCTCATTTAATGGAGCAAACAATCTTTACATTTTAGAATTTGTTGAAACCTTATCCGCTTGTGCTACGCAAGATTATGAAGGAATTTATTTTGAAATACTGGGGAATGATACTACAAACTTCTTCGAATTTGAGATTATAGATGATGGCTCAACACTAATTCTAACTGATTTACTAGGTGCAAGATTAATTTTTGGTGATACCACCTTATCTTTAGATGAATATGAT
The DNA here is from genome assembly GCA_020435515.1 of Winogradskyella sp. Classification (GTDB taxonomy): domain Bacteria; phylum Bacteroidota; class Bacteroidia; order Flavobacteriales; family Flavobacteriaceae; genus Winogradskyella. Next base: position 5,565 of record JAGQZO010000051.1, read on the forward strand.
GTAAATGAAATTGACATTTCTTTACTTCAAAACCCAGTTAAAGACAAACTCTTGCTTAATATAGATAATCAACTTTTATTAGAAAATATTGAGTATACCATTTATTCTATTGATGGTAAACAAGTAAAATCTTCTAATCTAAATAGCGATTCTATTAATGTTGAAGGTTTGGTTTCTGGTGTTTATTTTATTCATTTTAATGATAAAAACTCTTCAGCAAAAAGTCTAAAATTTATAAAAAAATAAAGGCTTTAACTAATAGTTAAAGCCTTCAAAAACTATATCAATTTTTCTTTAAATTTTTATTCCAAAACCAAATTGGATGACATGGTTTTTAGCTTCCAGATTTGGCACATCATCTTCATCCAAAATGTTTGTTAGTCCATAAGAAAATCTGGCATCAACAAACAACTCATCAGTAATCATATATTCTGCTCCAATGACACCAGAAAACGCAAACGTTGAAAAACCATCATTATTTTGCCATGTTTTTAAAGCAACCTGTGGTCCTGCCATAAACGATAATCTATCTGAAGTTGATAATTTTAATAAAATAGGCATTTGTATGTAGTCTGCTCTAAGGTCTTCATCTTTTCCTCCTTCAGCAGACCATTGTAATTCTGTATGTAAAGCAAACTCTTCAGAAAAGCCAAACTCTACAAAACCTGCAAAAGCAAATCCGTTTCTGTGTTTGTTTTCAAAAGTAGCATCAGGGTCAAAATCCAGGTTAGATACGTTAAGCGAACCTCTAACACCATAACGCACTTCTTGAGCTAAACAGATAGCTGTAAAACATACTAATAACGAGGTAAGTAAAAAATTTTTCATAATCTTCAATTTGAGACAGCGAATATAAATTAAATTTTAATATAGAAATAAATGTATAGATTTTAATAGAAAAAAAGTAGTTGAACGGTTAATTTCAATCTAAGCACTAAACATCTACACTCGAAACGGTTTCATAATAGATGCTCTTAATGATTCCGTCTGATAAACCAATTTTTGGCACATAAATATCTTTTGCACCGCTCCATTTCATAGCAGATAAATATATCCTTGTTGCCGGAATAATAACATCTGCTCTATCTTGATTAAGGTCAAGCTCAGTTATACGTTCTTCGTATGAGTATTGTTGAAGCATATTGTAATAATTACTCAAATAGAAATAGGTTAAAGGCTTACCAAGTTGTTTTCCTGAAACTTTAAATATTTTGTTGATGTTACCACCTGAGCCTATCAAATCAATTTTCTCATAAATTGAAGCGTTCTCTTTTATCCATTGTTCAAGTTCACTCCACGTCTCTCTAGTAACAATATCGTTGAGAAGTCTTACAGTTCCTACTTTAAAAGATTTTGATTTTACTTTATTACCATTATGGATAATTGAAAATTCGGTACTGCCGCCACCAACATCTACATATAGGTAGGTTTTGTTTTCATCTATATAACTACTCAGATCGGTAGCTGCTATAATAGCAGCCTCTTCTTCACCATCAATGATATCAATACTAATTCCACAACTATCAATAACTTTCTTAGTTAGTTCGTCACTATTACTAGCCTCTCTCATTGCAGATGTTGCACAAGCCTTGTAGCGTACCACACCATGAGATTTCATAAGTAAACCAAAAGCCTTCATTGTATCTATCATACGCTCTTGGTTGTATTCTGAAATTTCGCCATTAATAAAAACATCAGCTCCAAGTCTTATAGGTACACGCACTAAAGAGTTTTTCTTGAATACTGTAGGTTTACCCTTTTGTTCAATAATATTTGAAACTAATAATCTTACTGCATTGGAACCAATATCTATAGCAGCGTATTTTTTAATCTTCAACATACTATCCTTCTAACTTTTTTAAATAATAATTATATGTATCGAACTGTGCTCTTACTTTTGGTTTATCGTTTCTTCGATACGTATTATCTTGTGTTTCGTTAATATGACGAGCTTTTACATTATCATTCCAGCAAATCTCAAACAAATCTTGTAATTCTTGCTTTAAGTCTTCGTCATAAATTGGACAACTTACTTCTACTCTATGTTCTATATTTCTGGTCATCCAGTCTGCAGAAGAAATATAAACTAATGGATTATCGTTATTAGAGAATACATATAAGCGTGTATGCTCTAAAAACTTATCGACAATACTAATAATTTCAATATTTTCACTCATGCCTTCAACACCAGGAACCAAACAGCACAAACCTCTAACTATCATCTGGATTTTAACACCTGCTCTACTCGCCTCGTAAAGTTTATCTACCATTTTATAGCTGCTTATACTGTTCATCTTAAGCTTTATATAAGCATTTTTTCCATTTTGGGCATTTTCAATCTCTCTGTCTATAAGAAAGAATAATTTGGATTTTGTGTAATGAGGTGAAGCTATAATATGTTTATATCTATTAACCACATAATTAACCTCCAAAAAGTTAAATACTTTATCAATATCCTTAAGTATTTTAGAATTGGATGTAAGCAGTGTAAAATCTGTATAAAACTTTGCTGTAGACTCGTTAAAATTTCCAGTGCTTATAAAGCCATAGCGTTTAAGTTTAAGATCTTCTTCACGTTCTATGACACACATTTTACTATGTACTTTTAATCCTGGCACACCAAACAACATATTTACTCCAGCATCTTGCATTTGTTCAGCGTAATTAATGTTGGCTTCTTCATCAAAACGTGCTCTTAATTCTATTGAAACGGTTACATACTTACCGTTTTTAGCAGCATTTATAAGAGAGCTAGCTACATGCGATATTTGAGCCAATCTATAAATTGTAATCTTTATAGTCCTTACTTTTGGGTCTAATGCGGCTTCTCTCAAAAACTTAACTATATATGAGAATGTGTGAAATGGAGTGTAAACTAAATAATCTTTCTTAGCTACAGAAGTAAATATACTTTCTTGTAAACTTAGACCTTTAACCGGTAATGGTTTTATTCTATCATAGAGCAAATCGGTTCTTCCTAAACTAGGAAAGTCCATATAATCTCTACGATTATGATAACGCCCACCAGGTATTATGCTATCCTTAGAGTCTATTTCCATACGCTCTAGAAGGAAACTTAACGTATCTGGTTCTATATTTTTATCGTGAACAAACCTAACAGGATCACCACTTTGCCTATCTTTTACACTACGAGATAATTTATCTACAAAACTCTTACTCAAATCACTGTCAAAATCTAACTCTCCATCTCGTGTTATTTTTATCATATGAGATGAAATAGAATCGTACTTGAAAATATTGAAAATTTCATCTAGGCAATATCTTATTACATCATCTACCATTATAATATAGCTAGCGTCACCTCTATTGGGTAAAACAATAAAACGCTCCATGCTTTTAGAAATCTCAATAAGAGCATATTGGTCTTTGCCGCCTGAATTGGACATCTTAATGGTTAAATAACCTGCACTATCCTTAAGTTCTGGAAGTGCTATGTCTTCATCTAATATAATTACAACCAATGCAGGACTAATCTCCTGATAAAAATGATTGATTATAAACTCATGGTGATCTTTTTCAATCTCAGTTTCATTAATAATAAAAATATTTTCTTTCTCGAACTCTTGTTCTATTTGATTTAAAATTTCAACACTCTCTCTTTGCTGATCAATAACTACTTCGGTGATCTCTTCTAGCAACTCTCCTGCTTTAATACCACCAAGCTCACTCTTACCGCCTTTACCAGCATCGTAAATTCGTTTTACTGTTGCATACCTTACTTTAAAAAACTCATCTAAATTGTTAGAAAAAATACCTAAAAACCTTAGACGTTCAATTAACGGTACAGTTTCATCAGCTGCCTCTTGAAGTACCCTTGCATTAAACTGTAACCAACTTAATTCTCTATTTATATAAGTGTTTTTATGTTTTGTCATGCCCTTAAATCCTTAGGAGTAATTATAAGTTCAGTAGTCCCTTTTTTTAGATCTTTCCAATCAGAAATGTCAAAATTAAGTTTAATTAGACCACTAGTAGGAAGATTATCTATAAACTTATCACCAAATATATTAGCAATAGACGTAAAAGCATGGTTATGACCAAATAACATAACCGAATCATAATTATTGGATAATCTTTTAATAAAGTTTATAACATTTTCCCCTCCAAAATCATATAAATCATCTTTAACAATAACGGAATCTTCTGACAAATTAAATATCCCTAAAAATATCTTACAAGTTGAGAAAGCCCTTACAGCTGAACTTGAGCATATAAGATCGGGCATCTTACCTACTCTAAAAAACTGATTTGCAACCGATTTAGCATCATCTATTCCTCTATTTTTCAAAGGTCTTAGAGAATCAGAAACATTAAATTCCCATGATGATTTTCCGTGTCTTACGAGTGTTATTGATTTCATTGAATTTCGATTAAATGCATTTTTTTTCGATAAAATGTTGCATAATTCCGTTTTAACGACTATTTTGGCGCTTTAACTCTAATGTTTGTTTAAAATTTTAGATATAAGTTCTTTTGTTTGCGTAAAATTAATGTAAATGACTCCAAATCAAAAATATTAATCCATTCTAGATTTTAGTTTACATTAATAAAAACTTCCCTCTATAAAATACTATGAAATATATTAGTCACTAACGTGTCTATGTTTCATTGTTTTTAAGTTTTTATAAAAATATCGCTAGGCGAAAAATAAATCGAATTAGAAAATTTAGATATGAAACTATTAACCACAGTTATCTTATTGTTTGCTATAATAAATGTTTATGGGCAATCACCTTTATCCATAAAAATAAAGGAAGGATCGGACAAACCTAATTATGAAAAAGAACATACTTATTTATTGGAGATAACAAATTCTTCAATAAAATCAATTACGTTCGTTATCGATTCTAAAAATATTAAATGTCAAAATCTCAAAGAAGAAAACCAAGTAAGGCTTGTTCAAAAGAATCTTAGCAAAACTTCAAAAGCTCAGTTTTCTGAACACACATTGAAAACTAACGAATCCTTTGAGTTTTATTTAAAAATATCTAGACCAGATAACACAGCTATAAATAAATGGAACTGTACAGAAATAAAGGCAATAGATGAAAACGGAAATACTTTAAGTAATTCTGTTATCATTACCTCTTTAATTCCTGATCCAAAAGATAACAACTAAAGCTAACTTGCTAAATCATCAATTCAATTTGGGTTTATGAAAACTTTACTTAAAGAAATCCGCTTTCGCAATTTAATATTATCTCTCACTTTTTTGTTGGGTAACTATGCAATTGCTCAAGTACAACAGCCATTTGCACCTCGTTTTAATCAGACAGTAAAAGGTGATTTTACTATGATAGCAAACAATATGTTGTCTCGTAGTGCAACATCAAATTATGACGGAAATAGTGGCAATCACAATTTTACTGATAATGTATACGTTGATATAGATGGTAACTCTGGAATTGGTGCTACAACATTTAATTCGAGTAACGCTACTTTTGATAATCCAGAACCAACCCTATCTTGTCTATCCATAAAAAAAGCTTATCTATACTGGGCAGCAGCTGATAAAGAACCAAACAGCAATGATCCAAATTCCGAAAATCAACCAAACTGGAATTATAACGATGTTAAGTTAATGCTTCCTGGTGAAACAAATTACACCACATATACAGCAGATGACGTTATTTTTAGAGGTAGAGACATCCACTTTAGTAATGATCCATATATATGTGTTAAAGATATAACATCTCAAGTTTCAAACTTAAGTAATCCTTATGGAACATATCAGGTTGCGAATGTTGAGGCTAAAACAGGTAGTCTTACATCACACCCTAGTGGTAATACAGGCACTTCGGGTGGTTGGCAAATAGTATTTATATACGAAAGCCCATTAATGCCATCTAAAAACATTAGCTTATTTGATGGGTACGCGCACGTAACTAGTTCTGTAAATGACTTTGATATTAATTTTAATGGTTTTCAAACTATCCCTATTGGACCAGTAAATACAAAAATAATGATTGGATCTCTAGAAGGAGATCGAGATTTGAGTGGTGATCGTTTGCAAATACAAAATGTTGTAGGAAATTTTGTTGATATATCAGCTCCTCAAAGAGCTTCTACAAATTTTTTTAATAGTAGAATTACTATAGGTAACACTGACTTTACAAACAGAACACCAGCAAGTTTAAATACATTAGGTTTCGATGCTGCTGTATTTGACTTAAACAATGGTGGGATTTTCAATACAATTATTGGTAATAATCAAACATCTGCAACTTTACGTTTAACATCTAACCAAGAAACATATGGATTATATCTTTTAGGTTTGTCAGTAGATGTATGGGCTCCAGATTTAAATCCAATTGAAATGACACTTAATTCTGGTATGAATCCTGCAAATCCAGGAGATAATCTTGGATTTAGTTTTGATATCATGAATAATGGTAATGATAACGCTGTTAATCTTCAAGTTTCAACCATTTTACCGCCTCAGGTTCAATTTAATGGAGCAGATAATTTACCTTCAGGAGTTACTTTTACTTATAATGCCACTACAGGTGAGCTTATCTTTTTTGTAGCAGATGGATTGGTAAATGTTGGAAGTCCAGAGTTAAATATTGATTTTGACATCATAGTCAAAGATGAATGCTATTTTCTTGAAGATAGCTGCGATTTATCTTTTGATTTACAATTCGAAGCTACATATAATGGTATTTTAAATCCTAATGCTCAAAATACATTGAGTTCTGCTACCTTAGACAATTGTCGGGTCGGATTACAAGACCCTACTAGTATTATTGTAAATCAGCCAGGTGCTGCTGTTTGGGTTAATCCCGTAAATGATCTTGACAGAACTATAAACTGTGATGACTCTGATGGGTTGGATGCTGCCCAATTGTTAGAACCTACAACAGATAAATGTAATTTTACTCTTAACAAAACATCTGGCAGCTTTATGGCTGATCTAAATTGTCCTAATACTGGAACCTATACAAATACTTGGACATTTACAGATGCATGTGGAAGAACAAGTCCTCCATACGTCCAAGTAATAACAATTGCTGATCCAGATGGGCCAACCTTTAATGAAACCTTACCCTCTGATGTCACAGTTGAATGTGATGATATTCCTGATGCTCCTACTTTAACTGCATCAACTAGCTGTGGGACAGTAACCATAGATTATGATGAAGTTAGAAATGATGGAAGTTGTGTTAATGAATATAATTTGGTCCGAACATGGACCGCTACCGACAACTGTGGTAATGATACGATTTTCACCCAGACTATAACCGTGGTGGATACAACACCACCTACGATCTCTGTGCCTGCCGATATCACCATAGAGTGTACAGAAGATGAGTCCTCTGTCAATACTGGTGTTGCTACTGGTAGCGATACCTGTGGCAGCGTAACCATTACTGAGTCTGATGTTGAGACTGCGGCTTGTGGCGACACCAAAGCTATTGTAAGAACTTGGACCGCAACCGATGAGTGTGGTAATTCTACCTCTGCAGATCAAACAATCATAGTTCAGGATACAACTCCACCTGTATTAACCTTACCTGCTGATATTACTATTGAATGTGGTGAAGATGAATCTTCCGCTAATACTGGTTTGGCTAAAGCTGAAGATGAATGTGGAGGTGTATTCATTTCTGAATCTGATGTTATAATCAATAACTGTGGTAATACAAAAACTATAATTAGAACATGGACCACCTCAGATAATTGTGGCAACAGCGTGTCTGCCGACCAGACCATTACCGTGGTGGATACGACTCCACCTACGATCTCCGTGCCTGCCGATATCACCATCGAGTGTACCGACGACGAGTCCTCTGCCAATACTGGCGTGGCTACTGGTGCCGATACTTGTGGTACAGTTACCATTACCGAATCAGATGTTGAGA
>JAGQZO010000052.1:0-6867 GCA_020435515.1 Winogradskyella sp.
GCAGGCAATTTAATTTCTGGCATATATTTGCCACGTTCTTGATTTGGTATTTGTTCTTCGGACTGATTTGATTTTTTTCCGAAGAGTTTACGAAATAAGCTCATTCAACCGCTACTATTAATCCTAGGTTAGTGCATTTCTCAAATATAAAAAAACTTAAACTAACAAGAAGTCAATTTAAGTTTTTTATATGATGTGGTGTAGTTTATTCTTCTTCCTCTACAACTGTTTCTTCCTTTTCAAAAGCACGTTTTCCAAAGATTTTTTCTAGATTGTCCTTGAAAATCACCTCTTTATCTAGTAGTACTTCAGCAAGCTCAGTGAGTTTATCTTTATTTTCTTCAAGAAGTTTTACTGCTCGCTTATATTGAGTTTCAATAATATCCGAAATTTCTCTATCAATAAGTTCTGCGGTCTGCTCACTATAGGGTTTGGTAAATCCATATTCAGATTGCCCAGATGAATCATAATAAGTTAAGTTTCCTACTTTATCACTTAGACCATAAATGGTAACCATGGCTCTAGCTTGCTTAGTAACCTTCTCTAGGTCACTTAAAGCACCAGTAGAAATTTTACCAAAAATAACTTGTTCGGCAGCTCTACCACCTAATGCAGCGCACATCTCATCTAGCATTTGTTCTGGTCTAACGATAAGACGCTCTTCTGGTAAATACCAAGCAGCACCGAGAGAACGCCCTCTAGGTACAATAGTGACCTTTACTAAAGGTGCAGCATGTTCTAACATCCAACTTATAGTCGCATGACCAGCTTCGTGGAAGGCTACTGCACGTTTTTCATCAGGAGTTATGATTTTGTTTTTCTTTTCTAAACCACCTATAATTCTATCTACAGCGTCTAAGAAATCTTGTTTGTTAACTGCTTTTTTACCTTTTCTTGCGGCAATTAAAGCCGCTTCATTACAAACATTAGCAATATCAGCACCAGAGAAACCTGGTGTTTGTTTCGCTAAGAAATCAATATCTAAAGTTTCTTCTTTTTTAAGCGGACGAAGGTGTACTTCGAATATCTCTTTACGCTCTCTAACGTCCGGAAGGTCGACATATATCTGTCTGTCAAAACGACCTGCACGCATTAAAGCACTGTCTAAAACATCAGCCCTATTGGTTGCAGCAAGCACAATAACGTTAGTATTGGTGCCAAAACCATCCATTTCAGTTAAAAGCTGATTTAAGGTGTTTTCTCTTTCGTCATTAGAACCAGAGAAATTGTTTTTTCCTCTTGCTCTACCTATAGCATCGATTTCGTCGATAAAAATAATTGAAGGTGACTTCTCTTTAGCTTGCTTAAATAAGTCTCTTACACGTGAGGCACCCACACCAACGAACATTTCAACAAAATCCGATCCTGATAATGAAAAGAAAGGTACTTTAGCTTCGCCAGCTACAGCTTTTGCCAATAATGTTTTACCTGTTCCTGGAGGTCCTACAAGCAAAGCTCCTTTAGGTATTTTACCGCCTAGAGAAGTGTATTTTTCTGGGAATTTTAAAAAGTCTACAATTTCCTGCACTTCTTCTTTTGCTCCTTCTAAGCCTGCAACATCTTTAAAAGATGTCTTAGTGTCCGATTTTTCATCAAAAAGCTTGGCTTTAGATTTTCCTATATTGAAAATCTGTCCACCAGCTCCGCCACCACCACCGGATGACATACGTCTCATTATAAAAATCCAAACACCAATAATAAGAATGAACGGTAGGAGCGTAAGCAAGAAATCTCCCCAGACGTTTTGTTCTGTTTCATACTCAACAACGGTATTAAGATTATTGTCTTCTATACTTTTTCTAATATCTTTTTCAAAGTTCTGAAGGTCACCAAATTCAAATTTATAATTTGGGATAGCTGTAACCGAAGGCAAAATAGTATTTGGCTTCGATTTTTTATGAACTTCTTGTTGTTGAGCTTCTTTAGTTAAATAGACTCTAGCCTCGCGTTTGTTTACAATTTCTACCTTAGCTACATCACCCTTGTCTAAATATTCTATAAACTGAGATGGATTAATCTGCACACCAGTAGATCCGCCAAATCCACCTGAGAATAATTGAATTGATAAAAATATAGCAATGATTACTCCGTAGATCCAATACGGATTTACTTTAGGTTTTTTATTTAAATTTTTATTGTCTTTTGCCATTATTAGCTTGTTCTCTTTTTAGTAACTTGTTTCTATTTGCGTTGTTTTAGCGTCTCCCCAAAGGCCCTCTATATCGTAGTACTCTCTTATATGCTTTTGGAATACATGTACAACAACATTTACATAATCCATTAAAACCCACTCAGCATTATCCGTTCCTTCTATATGCCAAGGTTTGTCTTTGGTGGTTTTGCTAACTAACTTCTGTATGGAATTGACGATTGCATTGACTTGTGTGTTAGAAGTACCTTCACAAACTATAAAATAATCGCAAACCGTATTTTCAATATCTCTTAAATCTAAAATCGTTATCTCTTTTCCTTTAACCTCTTCTATTCCAGCTATGATTGTTGTAATGAGTTGGTCTGCACTAGTTTTTTCTTTCGTCATTAAATTGAATTAAATTTATGCAAAGTTATTATTTTTTTAGTTCTTGTAAACTCTAATTGTCATAAGAAAACTATAAAAATAGACCACTTTTTGTATGTACATTATCAAACTTAATGCCATTGACTCCACAAACAGTTACCTTAAGGCCATGTCTTCTGTTAATCTGCCAAAAGATTTTACTGTGGTTGTAGCCAACCATCAAACAGAAGGAAGAGGGCAAATGGGTACTAGATGGCAAACAGAAGATGGTAAAAACCTCACAGCGAGTGTGTTTAAAGAAGTTAGTTCTGTTGAAGTAGAGAAGCAATTCTACATAAGTATGGTAGTTGCTTTAGCAATTTGTAAGACGCTTGATGGTTTAAAAATACCGCAAATATCTATAAAATGGCCTAACGACATTTTGTCAGCAAACCAAAAAATTTGTGGTACACTTATAGAAAATGTAATAAAACAAAATCAACTCAAAGGTTCAATTATAGGTTTTGGATTAAATGTTAACCAAAAGTATTTTGAAAACTTACCTAAAGCATCTTCTATGACTTTGCTAACTAGAGTTGTTTATGATAAGGATGAAATTCTATCAAGAATTCTAAAAGAACTTCAAAATTATTTTAAACTACTTGATGATAGAAATTATGCTGAAATAAAAGCGCAATACGAAGCGCTATTATTCAGAAAAGACAAACCTTCAACATTTAAGTTAGAAAATGGTGTTAACTTTTCTGGTATAATTAAAGGTGTAACAGAATCTGGCAAACTAAATGTTTGGACAGAAGATGATATAATTAAAACCTATGACTTAAAGGAAGTAACCTTACTCTACTAAATCGCAGTTTTCATATTGGTTGCCAAGGTCTCAATGAATTTGCTTATAGGCCCTTTAATCATCATTGCCATCATGGCATTAAATTCACCAGCAAAAGTTAACTGCACTTCACTTTTATTTGCTTCAATCTCTGTAATGTGGCCAACTAGTGAAAAATCTAATTTTCCGCCAGCAGCACCTAAAACAATTTTACTGTAAGGGACTTCTTCTTTTTTCTTGAGTACTATCTCTGGCATCCCTTTTAAAGCAAAAAGAAATTTATCTTGTTCTAATACTTCAAATTTGCTAATATTCTCTGGCATTAGACTTTCAAAATTTTTGACATCTGATAAGAAATTGAATGTGTCTTCTGCTGATTTATCTAAAGTTACCTTTGGTGATTCTAAATTCATTTTTTGTTGTTGTTTATCTGTTTAATTGTTTAACCGTTTAATTGTTTAAAGTTTAGATTCAAGTTAATTGACAAAATCAAATAAACAAATACACGACTAAACGAATCTACATATTATGTATCAATTAGCGTTCCATTCGCTAGGATTGGCACTCCATTGTATCAAAATGTCTTGCTCTGCTTGGGTAATATAGTTGGTGTCTAGGGCTTGCTCTAAAAGATTTTCGTAGTTGCTAAGTGTGTGTAATTCTACTTTAGCATTCTTAAAGTTCTCAACAGCTACGTTAAACCCATATGAGAAAATAGCGACCATGCCTTTTACGTTGACCTCTGCCTCCTTAAGTGCTGCAACTGCATTGAGACTGCTATTTCCGGTACTTATTAAATCTTCTATAACAATGACTGATTGCCCTTTTTCAATGTGGCCTTCAATTTGGTTTTGACGACCATGCTTTTTTGCTTCTGGTCTTACATATACAAACGGAAGATTAAGGTATTCAGCAACTAAGGCACCAATACCAATTGCTCCGGTTGCTACACCGGCAATAACATCTGGTTTGCCGTAGTGTGCTTCTATGTGTTTGCCCATCGTCTCTCTTATGTAGTTTCTTATAAGCGGATAGGATAGTACGATTCTATTGTCGCAGTAAATTGGCGATTTCCACCCTGAAGCCCATGTAAAAGGCTCGTTAGGTTGCAGTTTTATGGCATTAATCTGTAATAAGACTTCTGCGGTTTTTTTAGCGGTATCTTTGTTAAAAATCATGCTGCAAATTTAATCAATTTTATAATTTTTTTAATTTTAAATTAATTGTATGTTTAAAAGAGGTTTCATAAAAAATAATATTTTTACAGTTTGTAAGTTATAACTAGCCCAATCTATGTACACTATTTATGTAGGTGATAAGCCTATAATTTTAACTACCAAGGTTGAAAGGGAAACTGACTTTAAGTCTTTCCTGCTTAAGTCTGTAAATATAGGTAAGGTTATAAAAACACTTAATACTACAGATCTAAAGGAAGTACATTTAATTCACCACAATCCTGATAAGCTCTTAAAACATTTTCTCAAACTATTGCCCAACGTTGTGGCAGGTGGTGGCAAGGCCTACAATGCCAATAACGAAATTCTATTTATTTACAGAAACAATAAATGGGATTTACCAAAAGGTAAAATAGAGGGTAAAGAATCTATTGAAGAGACTGCTGTTAGGGAGGTGGAAGAGGAAACAGGTGTAAAAGGTCTTAAGATAACAAAAGCGTTACCTACTACTTATCATATTTTTAAGCGTAATGGTAAACATAAAATTAAAATTACCTATTGGTTTGAAATGAAAACCAAGTTTGAAGGAAAGCTTTATCCACAAGAAAATGAAGGTATCACAAGAGTAGAATGGTTAGACCAAAAAGCAACCAATGAGGCCTTGGAAAACAGTTACGCCAATATTAAGATTTTGATTTAATCATTTTTGGTATATATCTATTTACTCAGCTTATCAATAGTTTTAAATAAGTTCTCCTTTATTTCCATATTCATTTTGTTGTTTTTGCAAAATTTTTGGTTCACTTCAACCTCAATGCCTAGGTAGTTATTTGGAAATTGCTTTCTCAAAAATGTTGTAAATCCGTCTGCCTTACCCAAATACGGATAATTAAAGCGGACTAAAAGATTAGGCTTATGTTTTAAAATTTCGGTTTTAAAGTGTTTACAAAATTCTTGTTCTTCTTTTTTCTTAGAATCGTAAAGCAAACCTATATCACAGTTACGAATATTACCATTTAACTCTGGTGTAAAACTATGTATGGATAGATGCAGAATTTTATTGTTCTTCGCTATTAACTCCGCTATTTTATGTTCAACAGCTGTGCGATAAGGCAAATAATAGGTTTCTATGATGCTATTTTTCTCAGCTTTAGATAAATTTATTGTAAATTCAGAAAACAACTGTTTGTGAAACAATGATCGATTGAGTTCTATTAATAAGCGCGAATCTGTACTATAAAATGAGGCATCAGCTAAAGGTTTTAAATATTCAAATACATCTAAAGCACCAATATCAAAACCACGATGGGTCTTTAAAACTTCTTTATCGGTAAACTGTTGCGTGTAAGCTTTAGGTATAGCATTACCTCCATGCTCGCAGGTTAAAACCAGTTTCACGGTTGAAACATTTTATTTTCTATTAAGCAACTTTGAAGTTTTTGATAAACTTTAATGATGTGTGCTTCATAGACGTTATTTTCTATAGCTTTTAAGAGTCTTGTAGATAACGTGCCTTCTTCTAAAATGAGCTCAATAGATTCGTGATGATTCTTATGAATTTGTGGTTTCACCTTTTTGTACAGATGTTTCCAAACGTCATTCATTGTAGAAACTTTATTTAAGCCAAACAGCTTTAGATAAGGTTTATTTTCAATAATACTGTTTTCGCCGTTTTTGATACCCTCATCTAAAATCAAAAATAGCTCTTGTTTTGTCCAAAGTTTTTGAGCTTGCAACGTGCAAAATTCTTTTTTTATTATGGCTTTTAAAACTTCAATTACTAAAGCGCAAATAGCAATATCGGCTTTTGGACATTCTTGGATATCCATTAAACGTATTTCAATCGCATTTCTATCGAAACGTGCTATAGCTCCTCGAGAATTTAAAAAATGATGATCTAAGATTTTATTCTTGTCGTAAGGTCTCATGGCACGCTTAATAGGTTCAAAAATAGAAGCGTGGTAATCTAATTTTGAAAACACCCTTTCAGGGATAACCATACCTGTTAAATCAGGTATTTCTTTTTGGTTGGTCTTGTAGAATTCTAAACGGGTATCTTTAAAACCGGTAATTTTTCCTTCTAAGATTGGCGAACTCGCACAAATTCCTGGAAGCAAAGGCAGAATGATTCTTATGGCTGCGTGTAGTTTTTCAAATTCCTTATCATCATTAAAAGGTAGATTAAGGTGTGTGCTTTGCACGTTGCTCCATCCATGACCTTTACAGTTAAAAATCGTATTATAAAGTGCATAGACTTCACTGTAGCTGTGTTTCCAAAGTTGCGTATCTGTATCAGGATTCATCAATGGGTGTGCTGCTGACCCTACTAATTTTAATTGAAGATTACT
>JAGQZO010000052.1:6978-12325 GCA_020435515.1 Winogradskyella sp.
ACATGAGCCACGAGTTCGTTGCTCCAGGCTATGTCGCCATTATCAATATCGGAAGTGAGTTTCCCTGCTTTTTTTGTTAAAAGTTCATCCACTTGTGGTGCAACCTTAAACGTATTTTTATTTACCAACATGTATTCGAGTTCTATGCCATAAACCTCGAATAAATGATATTTTTTTGCCATTTTTTAGTCTAATCGTTTTTTTAATGCGGAAAGTATTTTGGTATAAACCAAATCTCCATAGTGTAAATCCTCAACTCCAAAATCTATGTTTGGATTGTCATTAATCTCAATAACCATAAGTTTTCCATCCACTACCTTAATGTCTATGCCATAAAGGCCTTCACCCATAAGTTTTGCAGATTTTAATGCCATATCTATGACATTTTTTGGCACATCTTCTATGGCCATACAATCGGCATTACCATCTTGTTCGGTTTTCTTTTTGGCTTTCCAATTATAGATTTGCCAGTGGCCTTTAGCCATGTAATATCGACAGGCGTAAAAAGGCTTGTTGTCAATAATACCAATGCGCCAATCGTAATCCGAAGGACAAAACTCTTGAGCAATAATAAGGTCAGATTCTTTCAACATTTCAGTTACAAGTGTGTCAAATTCTTCTTTAGTATTGGCTTTTTTTACGCCAAATGAAAATGTAGAATCTGGTGCTTTGAGTACACAAGGCAATCCTGTTTCTTTTAAAACTGTATTTTTATTGTTGTGATGAACGATGACCGTTTTTGGGGTATTAATATTAGCATTCTGCAAAGCTTCTGCCATGTAAACCTTATTACAGCATTTTAAAATAGCATCAGGATAGTCAATAATAGCAATACCTTCTTGCTGAGCCTTTCTGGCAAAGGTGTAGGCTTCATTGTTTACTTCGGTACTCTGTCTTAAAAATAAAGCATCAAAAGAGGACAGGCGCGACAAATCTTTTGGCTCTATAATTTCTGCGTAGATATTCATCTTTTCGGCAATATCCACAAACCTTTTTAGAGCTTTGGAATTGCTTGGTGGTGCAGGATCATTTGGATTAACCAATATGGCCAGGTCAAAATCGTAGTTACTTACTTTTGCGGTATCGTAACGTTTTTTTGAAAAATACTCATTGGCAAATTCACGTACACTAGCTATATGTTCTATCGGAATTTCCGACTCTGATATTGCCTTTATGCTTTGTACGTTCCATTTGTTGTTGTAATTGAATTTAACACGCAAAAAAGGCACCTGAAAATGCTTATAAAAAAGTGTGCTCAATACTTTATATTTTTGAGCTACATTTTGCCCAAAGTAGATGCTTAGTGTAAATTCTCTAGACTTGATGTTTTTAAGACTTTTTTGAATTTCGTCATCAAACTCATCCGAAACAATTCTAACAAGTTTTAGTGTTTTCAAATCTACTATGTTCTTGGTCGTTGGGATTGGCAAATGTCCTCTAGCTTCTGCCAAAAGCGATACGTAATACCCTTTGGATTGGTACGAATAATCCTTGCACAAATTAAAAACACGTGCGTTTTTTAAAAGGGCATATTTTGGATTGGTAAGGTAATCTTGTGAGGAAATGACGTTGATATTGCCAGTTGAAAAGTTCCAGTTTTCAGGCTGATTTACGACAATGTATTTGTTCATTTAGAGCGCATAACGCTATTAAAATTTTACACAAAATTATAGTATTTTTTGATTGGTTTTACGTGGGTGTATAAATAAATATTTTTGTTTCTTTTTTAGCTAGTTTAACGGTCAGGTATGATCGTAGTGAAGAGCTTAAGAGCGATTCATTATTCGCTCGTACTAAACTTTAATAGATTTAGAACATTCAGTTTTAGCGAAAAGTCCGCATTATCGCCTATATAATGTTACCTGCCGTACTTTTTAGTTGTTTATAACTTAACTTAATTGTCAAAGGATTCATTATTCTATGCCGAATGAATTGTTGATTTCCAATCATTACTTCAGGTTCTCTTTTAAATCTTAGTTTTATAAGCCCTTTAATTAGGGTTCTAAAAGGGGGAAATAATACTGTTATTCATGTTAAATTCATTTCATTAATTACTTTGTTGATAATCTATGTATAGATGATCTTTCCTAATCCTAAGTAGTCAGGATTGAGGACAATTTCCAAACCAGCGTTTCCATTTTCTGGCTGCAAACCACCCCAACCAATGAATTGATTAATTACAAATGCCATAACCCAGAACTGAATTTTTCCGATGTTCTCCTTTAGGTTTAATAAATTTATCACATACTATTTGATTAAATTAATCAACAAAAAAGCATTTATTTTCTTACCAAGGGATTATTCATCAACTCAATAATCTCTGATTTTTTACATTTTTAAGTCTTATGAATTCAATTTTCATATTATTATCCTCATTTTCTTTTTTACTCACTTCATTAATATTCTTCAGCTAATGAAGAGAAAATCGACCACCAATTGGTTTTTCCTTCATTTTCCCCTAATCGTACTATGATCAAATCTTTCAACTGATTAACATAAATATATTGACCTAAATGACCTTGTGCTAAAAAATCTTTACCTGGTGTTGGCAACCACCAGCCGAATTGATAATAGCTTACACTTCCATTTAACGTGTCAAGTTTAATCGATTCTTCAACCCAGCTTTGTGAGACAATCTGACTTCTGTTCCAATTACCTTTGTTTTTATAGAGTCGCCCGATTTTGGCAAAATCTCTCGCCCTTGCGTTTATACAGCAGAAAGTTTTCTCTATGCCATTTTTCTTTTGGTCTATACTCCAAGATGCGTCATATTCCATGCCAAGTGGTGTCCATAACTTTTCTTGTAAGTATTGAGTGATGGTCTTGTTTTGCAACGCTCGTTCTAAAACTAGCCCCAGAAGCTGAGTGTTACCACTAACGTACTCAAACTTCGTCTCCGGTTCATTTTCTAGCATTATTTTAGGAATTTTTTTCCTTAGGTTAAGTCCATAGTAATATGTTGCGGTTGTTCCAAAAGGGTTTAGGTTACTTTCATTAAAATCTAAACCCGAAGTCATTTGCAAAAGGTGTTTTATTGTTACCTTATCAAAACCATTTTCTTTCATTTCAGGGATATAATTCGTAACCGGTTCATCCACAGAATTGATTAAGCCGTCATCAATTGCACAACCTATTAGAATTGATGTTATTGATTTAGCAATTGAGAAAGATGGTGCTATGCTTTTCTGATCAAATGTCCCAAAATATTTTTCATAATGGATTGTATCGTTTTTGATGATTAAGAAGGCAACCGTGTTGTTTTCTGCCAAAAATTTTTCAATAGATATGCCATTTATTTCTTCAGGGAAGGTGCCTGTTTGCGAAACAGGGAAAATGAACTTAGAAGAGCCTGCTCTCAATAATCTTGAGGGAAATATTTTGTAGTCCTTTATATCTGAAAAATTATAAAACACAAAACGACCTATCTGGCAGGAAACAAAAAATAATGATGCGAATATGAATAAAAGTCCGCTACTCATTTTCCTCTTTATGTTCAGCATAATGGTTAAAAAAATATTAATTGATTAAACGATGATTTCTATTTTTTAAGAAACGCCAACGGATAGCATATTAAAAGGAGACAATCTCAAAGCAAGAATTTTTTGGTTAAGCACAAAATTTGATACGAGTAGAGTCTTTTAATTTAAATACTTTTTCGCCTATTTTTATATGCATTATTATCTGCTGTGCTTCATTCATTATTTAACTTCTTAGTCAAAGGATTATCTATTCTGTACCTAATGAATTGTTGTTTTCCAATCATTACTTCAGCCTCTCTTTTAAACCCTAGTTTTAAAAGCCCTTTAATTCGAGTTCTTGAAGGCGGAAATAAAACGGTTATTGAAGATAAATTCATCTCATTGAATGCTTTGCCGATTATCTGCGCGTAGATGCTTTTTCCTAATCCCCAATAATCGGGATGAAGAACAATTGCCAAATCAACATCACCATTTTCTGGCTGTAATCCGCCCCAACCAGCAAACTGACTTTTTACCATAAACGCCCAAGGTCCATAGCCATATTCATCCCACAATTTTTCTTTGGCTTCAATAAATTGATCACAGATGCTTTCATCAAATTCAAAAAATAATAAAGGCATTTGTCGTCTTACTAAAGGGTTGTTCATGAGATTAATGATCTCATGTTTACTTATTTCGGTAAGTCGTTTAAACTCAATGTTCATAATTTATATCTATATGCGGAAGAATAATGTTTTGCAATGTGAAGATAACACTTTCTTTAAACCAGCTGTTTTTCTTTTGCCAAATGTTGTTTCGAGGCGATGGATGCGGCAATGGTAGAAAATCTGGAAGATACTCATCAAAACATTTTACTGTTTCGGTGAGTGTTTTTTTTGAGTTGTCTTTCAAGTAATATTTCTGGGCGTATTGCCCAATTAATATTGTCAATTTCACCTCTTTCATTGATTCCAGTAACTGTTGATGCCAAAGAGGTGCGCATTCTGGTCTGGGAGGAAGGTCGCCAGATTTTCCAATACCTGGAAAACAAAAGCCCATAGGTATAAGAGCGAATATATTTTCATCATAAAAGGCTTGTTTGCCGACACCCAGCCATCCTCTTAAATTATTACCGCTGGCATCATCCCATGGAATCCCGCTGTTCTGCACTTTTTGTCCAGGCGCTTGACCAATTATTACAATTTTTGATGATGCGCTTGTTTGAACAATGGGTCTAGGAATGTTAGGTAAAAACTCATTGCATACCTTACAATTTCTTATTTCTGTAAGAAGCTTATGCATCAGTCCTGGCTATTTTTCTTTGCCTGATGAGGATGAACAAACAAAATAATGCCGAAAAGGCAACCAAAACCAATGTATACTATCGCTAGGCCCCAAATAACTAATCGTAATTCAGGATTGGAAATTATTCCCTTGAGTAAGGCTAGCCCCCCAATTAAGAAATGGCTAAAATTAGCAATTGCTAATGGGCGGTTGTATATACCTCCAATAATGCTAGATTTACTCATCCAAT
Organism: Winogradskyella sp.; assembly: GCA_020435515.1. Classification (GTDB taxonomy): domain Bacteria; phylum Bacteroidota; class Bacteroidia; order Flavobacteriales; family Flavobacteriaceae; genus Winogradskyella. The sequence goes on from JAGQZO010000052.1 coordinate 11,971, forward strand.
TAAGTATGGCAAAAGCAAAATATAATGCCCCTAGTATTTGCAAGAGAAATAACGTCATCTGGTTCACTTCAATTCCAAGATGAGTCAACATTACATCAGGGATAAAAGATAAGGTAATTCCTATTGCTCCCATGATTAGAGAACTTAAAGTCATTACTGTTTTTGTATTCATGCAATAAAGTTTATGTATTAGTCGGAATTTTGATTAACCATTACACCTTAACTCAAATTAGATTGTAGTTGAAAAATAAGCTAAACATAAAAATAGGAGTTAGTTTTTTATTCTAACTCCTGTTTTTTAACTCCAATTACGATGTCTAGTTATGAGTTTTTGAAAGTTTTTTCCAATTTTCAT
>JAGQZO010000052.1:12394-32292 GCA_020435515.1 Winogradskyella sp.
GCATCCAATTCTAAATTATATAAGTATAAGAAGTACTTGCCATCTTTTACTATAAATTTGTTAGGATCTGGACGAAACTTAGCTCCCGCGTAGACACCAAATGCACAAAATCCGCCATACTCAGGTAAATATTTTTTTGGATTTTTGTCGAAAGTGCTTTTCTGTTCTGCAGAAGTAAAATAATACACTACTTTTTCATATTCAGATTTATACTCCTTAACTCCTTTTTGAGCTAGACCTAAATCAAGATATGAAACAGGACTGTAACCTTGTAAGGCAATATTACTATTGTCAATGTTGTTTGCCATTTTGTCTTGGGCAAAAGTTGTTGTTGCAAAAATCATTACAGTTGCTAATACGATTGTTTTAAATACATTTTTCATTTTTATAAATTATTTTAAAGGTTAAAAATTAAAGTGATTGAGCTAATGGAAAGTCGATCCTTGTTTTGGTATTTACTGCAATAAAATTGCTGATGATTTTATCTGCAATGACAAAAACGACATCTATAAATTGTTCTTCGGAATAACCAGCATTAAAGAAATTTTCCAAGATGTTATCATCTGCTTTTCCTCTTGTGTTAACTAAATTGGCTGTTAACTCTGTTAAGGCGTTTAATTTTGAATCAAACGATAGGTTTCCTTTTCTTATTTCTATGGTTTCGGCTTCAGTAAAAACATTCATTTTTCCTAGTGTTGTATGTGCAGATAAGCAATAGTTACAACCATTTATTTCACTAACAACTAAGCTAACAACTTCTTTCTCTTTGTTAGTTAAAGTGCTTTTTCTGTTAATGAATGTTAGGTAATCAGGCAATGCATTGTCGTGTTTTGCCATATAAGTATATAAGTTTGGCACAAAACCAAGTTGTGCTTCAACTTGATCATAAACGTTTTGATTTTCTTGTGTTAATTCTGATTTTTCAGGTATTTTAAATCTATTCATTTTTAAAATGTTAATTAATAATTTATTGTTTCAGATTTGTGTAAACTCACTACGGTTAAAACTGCTAATCCGTTTATTAAATAGTAGTAAGAATCTATTCCTTTAAAGGAAAATATAAATGGTGCTGCTATAAATACTACTCCTACAAGTGCATCTACTAATAAGTGTCCCTTGTAAGGAATAATGCGAAATACACCTAAATGATGATCTGTAAGCAGTGTTAAGATAAAAGCTGCAACTCCTGTTACTACAGAAAGGTATAATGCCAATGTATTTGAGCTTCCTAATCCTAAAAGAAATGGCAGACTCATGAGTGCTACAGCTACAGGATAATCTAAATAGGCATGTATTCTTTTGGTTACAAATCTCATAGTGTTATGATTTAAAGTATTGTTCCTCTACTATTAATCCGTTTTCCCAAACTGTACGTAAGATTTCGTGCCATTGTACTCTGCTTCCATCTTTCATGTCGAAATCAAAAGTGAATTCGGCGAAAGACACATCATTACAAATAGATGCATTGTGTAAGGTAATTTCGTTTACATTAGCAATAGCTCCTGCAAAGCCTTGCATTTTAGTAAGCATTTCCGACTTTTCGTTGGTAATGGTTCCGTCAAAATCAATGGTTTTTGCATTAGAGGCGAAGTACTTTTCGGTTGCCTCTACAATTTGTCCTCTCTTTACCATTTCGTTTTTGGCAGAGAAGATTTCGTTTAAAGAATTTTCCATTTATAATTGCTTTTAGAATTGTATGTCAATATCGACAGGACAAAATTCAGTCTATTCTAAAGCAATTAAAATGAAGTAGGTCAAGAAAGGATGTTGATCCAAATCAACTTTTCTTACGAGTCTTTTTATTTCGTAGTCTTGAAAGGAATTCGGTAGACATACCAAGATAAGAAGCTAAAGCATATTGAGGCACACGTTGTACAAAGTTTGGGTAGTTTAAAAGGAAATTTTCATAACGTGTTTCCGCATCGTGTGTAAGATCAAAGAGAATTCTTCTGTGTTCAAAAGCTAATCCTTTTTCAGCCATTATTCGAAAAAATGTTTCAAACTTATGATTGCTTTTTTTGAGTTCTTGCTCTTTTTCATATTCTATTTGTAAAAGAATACTGTCCTCTAATGCCACAATAAAAAGTGTTGCTGGATACTGATATATATAACTGTTAAAATCTGAAACCCACCAGTTTTCAATAGCGAATTGTAAGGTGTGTTCTTGTCCATTATCAGTAATTGCATAAGATCTAAAAGCACCTTTTATAACAAAAGATCGGTGTTGGTTTGTGAAATTAGGTTGCACAATAAACTGCCTCTTTTTAATCTTAACCTCATTAAAGGCAGTTGCCAATTGTTCAGCCTCATCATCATTCAATGAAACAAAGTTTTGTACATAATCTATTAACTGTTTTTTACTCATTACTTAGTTTGCGTATACATCTTCGGTTTTAGCAATGCAGGTAATATTTTGCATATGAAATCGTTTTTAATGTTTCCTATCTAATACTAAACGAATTTAGCTGAAATATTTAGAAAGTCAAAGCTAATTGATTCTATAAACAGGATACTGCAAATGCGCTTTTTCGTAGTGCTTACTTTTTTTGTGTAGCCATTCGAGTTGGGCAAACCAGTTGTTAGCAAACTCTTCATCATAGCTTATTTTAATATTGTACTCAATTTGTAACCTTGGGTTTTCTCTAAGTACTTGTTTTGCTCGGTCTTCCCAAACATAAGGTGAGAATCCTTCTTTTTGCTGTAAAATGGTATCAAAGAAATTCCAGTTAAAAAACGAGTCTGGTGTAGTTGGCTCTAAGGTTTCTATAAGGTATCTCATGGTCTTTTGGTTGGTGTTTACCAAATAATCTCCTTGTCTAAAAGTGATATTTTCTTTAGAGGTTTTTACTTTAACATTATAATGCAAGTAATGTCCTTCGTAAGGTGATGTTCTAGTTTTGTAATCGTCAATTTTATAAGAATCAACAGTTAAAGTAGTATCTTTTTCAAGCTGTGTTAACTCTACCTTATTTAGTTTAAGTAAATCTATAATAGTATACCAACCTTTTGGAATGACATATGCCTTTGGAATGTTGACCGAATCCGTTGCTACAAAAAAGTTTTGATAATTTACCTCTTTAGTAAACGGTTTGCTTCGGTCATATTTTAGGCGTTGGGCACCTGTTAATTCACTAGGAATCATTTCTCCTTCATAACCCTTAAATTGCAGTGTTGTTGATTTGGTGGTATCTACAGTCCAAGCAATAGGATAGGTGTCACCTGGTTTCCACATGTTCTGTTGGATATTTCTTAATTCAGCAATTTTTTCAGCGTCTTCTTCGGTAATTTCTATCATACTTTTCATTAGCTCGTAAGTACCTTCTACACGTTGTTTGTAAGGCTTTAGCATGTGTGTTTCTACCATCATGCCAAGTGTGTTAAACAACGTAGTATAGCCTGTAGAATAACGTGGTGAGTCCATAAACTGGGAAAAACCTTTGTCTGGAGTACGGTTGAATACGTTTACATAAGGTGTAATATCCCAGTCTTTTTCTGCTAGTTTTTGTTCTAATTTTGGCATCATTTCCAAATGAAGATATGCTCCCATATGACCACCTAATTTATTATGTTGGGTAAATAAATGCGTTAAGGTATATTGATAATCCGCACCATTGCTCACATGGTTGTCGATAAACACATCTGGCTGAACCAAATGATAAATTTCGGCAAATGTCCTTGCATTTTTTGTATCACATTTTATAAAGTCTCTGTTTAAATCGTAATTGCGTGCATTGCCTCTAAAGCCATATTCTTTTGGGCCATTTTGATTGGTGCGCGTAACAGAATTTCGGTTAAGGCTTCCACCAACGTTGTAAATAGGTATGGTTACTAAAATGGTATGCTTAGGTGCTTCAATTTTTCCTTGAACCAAATCTCTGTACAGCATCATGGTGGCATCGATGCCATCGGACTCGCCAGGATGAATGCCGTTATTGATAAGCATAATTCTGTTCTTATCTCTTAAAAGATTGAAATCATTGTGAACCTCAGTAGGATTGTAAATTACAATATGCAAGGGCTCGCCTGAATCAGTTTCGCCAATTTCACGGATTGAGATTTCTCGGTAACTATCAGCCAAATTGGTATAAAACTGAATGGTTTCTTGGTAGGTTGCGGTTTCAGTGCCATTGCTTTTTTCAAAAATCGTCGTGAAATCGATGTTTTCAGAATTGTTACTTTTTTCTGCGCACGATGCAAGTACCAAAAGTATAATGATGAGTTTTTTCATTTGTTGAATAATTGTCATCCAAACTTAAAGATTTTAAATCTAAAAAGTGTTAATGTGGTAAATTTCAGAGGAGAAAAAAGACTAATTTTGCATCACTTTCAAAAATTGGATAATGCAACAAACAACCAATACTATTTTAATGATACGTCCTGTAAGTTTCAGGATGAACGAGCAGACTGCTGTAAACAACTATTTTCAGGAAGATCTTGATTTGAAAAATGCAGAAATCAATGCTAAAGCACAAGAGGAATTTGATGCTTTTGTAGAGAAATTAAAAGCAGTTGGGATAAATGTGGTTGTAGAACATGATGATAAATTAATGGACACTCCAGATTCTATTTTTCCTAACAACTGGGTGAGTTTTCACAATAATGGCGATGTGGCTTTATATCCAATGTTTGCTGAGAATAGACGTAAAGAACGACGCGATGAGGTATTTATTAGATTGGAAAATGAAGGATTTAAAATTGAAAATATTGTGGACTATACCTCTGCTGAAGATGAAGGTGTGTTTTTGGAAGGTACAGGAAGTTTAATTTTAGATCGTGTTAACAGAAAAGCATATTGTGCGTTATCGCCAAGAGCGGATGAGGATTTGTTTATTGAGTTTTGCGAAGATTTTGAATATACTCCTGTAGTTTTTGTGGCCAATCAAACGGTGGAAGGCAAACGTTTACCAATTTATCATACCAATGTAATGATGTGCTTGGCCGAAACCTTTGTGGTAATCTGTTTAGGCGCTATAGATGACAAAAAAGAGCGTAAAAATGTACTTAAGCATTTAAAGGAAGATGGTAAAGAAATTATTGCTATTTCCGAAGTGCAAATGCATCAATTTGCTGGTAACATGTTGCAACTTCGTGGTAAGGACGAGCAGCGTTACTTAGTAATGAGCGAAGCCGCTCATAAAAGCCTATCAAAAGACCAGATTAATAAAATTGAAAAGCACTGCCCAATCATATCTAGTCCACTAGAAACTATAGAAACCTGCGGTGGTGGAAGTGCACGTTGTATGATGGCTGAGGTATTTTTGCCAAAGAAGGTATAATCGTTTATTTGTTTATAAGTTGGGACAGGTTAATCTAATTTATTAAAAATATAAGGCCCTTTTTCTGCGCCCCAAACGTAGTTACCTTCAGCATCAAAACCTCTGTCCCAGGATAAAATTTTGTCTTCAAGTATCTCCACTTCGCTTCTGGCAAAAGAAGCGCCACGCATGGTACTTACACAAGTTGTATCGCCTGTTTTTCCTATATAGTGATTTGCAGAAATGCGTTTTAATATAACTTCACAACCTTCCTTAAGTGCAATATCATTTATTGAAATAGAATCAAAGGCTTTTGGTGTTTTCCATTTCCCAATCCAAAGCGAGTCTACATTTAAACTATAAACCACGGAACTAAATGTGCTATCGTTTAGTTGTGCGACTTCATAAATGCGTTGGCGATAAGGCTTGTTCTGCATACTATTTAAGGCTTGTTCAACATAAAGAAAGTTACCTTTATTTTCCCAGATGGGATACATGTGTAACGAAATATTGTAATAGGCAGAATCTACTTGTGATTGGATTTCGGAATTAAAAGAACCTTGCATCAACGTAAAAAGTTCCTCAAGTCCTTCAGTTTCTTTGTTTTCTTCGGTTAACATAGTTTTTTCAGTGTTTTTACAATTGAAAACTAGAACAAAGATTAAAAGTATAGGGAGAATGCGTTTCATAAAAGAAAGATTTTAAAGCTTAAAGATATGAAATAAGTTAGGCTTTTGGTGCTGACTTAGGAAGTTCTATAAAGAATTTACTACCAACATTTACCGTACTCTCTACCCAAATGCGTCCATTGTTTAGTTCCACTAAATCTTTTGCTATGGTTAATCCAAGGCCAGTACCTTTTTCATTCTTAGTACCAATGGTTGTAAAGTTTTTGTTGGCATTAAAAAGTTTCTTGATGTTTTCTTCAGATATACCAACACCAGTATCTTCAACACAGATGAGTGCTTTGCCATTAACATCTTGGTTAGATATGGTAATTACATCACCAGTTCTACTGAATTTAACTGCATTGGTAATTAAATTCTGAATCACAATTTCTACCATGCTCTTATCGGCATATACAAAATCGCGCTGAGATTCATCAATAAGAACGATGCGTTTGTCTTCAACCTTTTGTTCTACCAAAGCCATTTTAGTATGGAAAACATCCTGAATATTAAATAACTCTGGGTTTGGTTCTAAATTCTGCATTTGCGATTTGGACCAATTCAATAAATTGAACAAAAGTGAAGATGCATTGTTGGCATTTTCACTTAGCTCTGGTATTAATTCCCGAAACTCTTCTTTAGAAATACTGTCTTCTTTTAATAAATCTAAAAAGGCTTTTATGGATGAAATTGAGTCTTTTAAATCGTGAGAAACTATCGAGAAGAGTTTATCCTTCACTTGGTTAACTTCCTCTAGGTGATGTACCTGCTCTAATATAGCTTCACTTCGGATCTGTTCTTGCTTTAGTTTTTCTCTCTGTTCTATTATGGTCTCTCTGTATTTTTTGCTTTTCAAATAGTTTAATAATAAAAGCGTGAGAAGAATAGCGGTTGTAGCAAAAGCAGCATATAGAACTAACGGATTATTTAACCAGGTCTTTTTAGTTTGATTGCTTTCCTCTTCATCAAAATTATCTATTTCTTCTTCAATAGGATTCGTATTGTTCAAATCCAATGGTTCAGTATCTACAGGAAAAACAGGTTGGTCTATTTTTGAGAGCTCATCCTTTAAATCATAATATTTGTTTTGCCAAAAAAAGGCATTCTGAAAATACCCACGAGTAGAATCTAATGCAATATGAAGCTTGTAGTTTTCTAAGAGTGCTTGTTTGTTGTCTATTCTCTGGGCAATATCATAAGCTTCGTTAAGCTGAATTTCAGCTAACTTAACTTTTTGTTTTTGAAGGTTTAAGTCGCCAATTGCGTTAAGTGCTAGTAAAATACCTTCTTGGTTGTCTTGTTTGCGGTTGTATTTTAAGCCTTCAACTAGATAGTCTGACGCTTTGTCAAATTCTCTAAACTTTAAGTATTCACTACCAAGTTTTGGCAATATCTCGCCACGTAAGTTTTGATCTTTTGTAGGGTTTAACATCTCTAAGGCCTTCTCGTAGTATTCTATAGCCTTGCGATGCTCTTTTCTAAGAGAGTAAAGTTCTGCAATATTTTTGGTAGAAGCAATTATGCCATCTCGGTCATTGATTCTTTTTCTAACATCTAGTGCTTTAAAATTAAAATCAATGGATTTATCAATCTGATTAGTTTTAAAATAGGCTTCTGCCAGGTTATTATATGCAGAGCTTAGCTCATCAAAAAGATTTTGTTTTTCAAAAATATCAATAGCCGACAACGAGTTTTTAAGTCCAACGGCATAGTTGCCACGTTTTATTTCTATGAGCCCAAGACTATTGCTCACTTTGGCCACACCAAGTGTATCGCTTATCTGCAAATAAAATTTTCTGGATTTATCGTAGTTGTCAATGGCATTGAAATAATCATTGAGTTGCGTGTAGATAAGTGCTCTGTAGTACGTGCTTTCTGCAAGACCTTTTGTATAATTTAAATTTTCGGAAAGTTTGGCTGTTTGGTTTACATATAGCAAAGCTTTATCGTATTCTTCAACAGCGTATAATTCATCAATGAGCATTAACGAGATATCAACCTTTGTAGAATCAGCTTCTTGATAGGCTAATTTTACCGTAAGGTCGTCTATTCTTTCATTTTGAGAAAAACCAATGAAAGTGAGTAGACAAACAGCTAATGTCAATAACTGCTTCATCATTTAGCGGTTGATAGACGAAGTGTTATGTTTTGGTTTACGTAACTTTTATTGAGGGATGTAAAAAGTAAGTCAACGCTAAACAATAACAACGCGGTTAAAGTTTGATTATTAAGCCTCATTCAATGTTTGGGACATTTGTTAATAGCCTACCAAAAATGCCATAATAGGCTGAAAAACACTAATTATTAGGATTTAATGCTAATATATTAGATGAAATGACAGATGAAATTCATAAAAAAAATGTCGTATCGACTAACGGCAAAAATCATAGGAAAACGACCGGTTTATCGATGAAATACATATTTGGGTTAATAATTTGATAATTAGTTAATTAGTGCTAAATGTTTCTAAGGCAGGTAGGGCTTTTAATTCAAAATCAAAAAGACATTGGTTTTCCCAAGATGTGCCATTTGTTGAGGTCGTTTCGTTGCCATTAAAGGCTACCCAATCTGGTGCCCAATAGCAAAACCCGATACCATGGTCATTAGGTATATTTTTTATGGTTTGTATCAACCATTCAAAGTAAGCTTTTTGCCCTTGTGGAGTAGGTGAAAATTCAACTAATGTCTGATCCAAACTACCAATGTAATTTGTTTGATTGTCATTCCATTGCAAGGTAAAGGGATAAGCAACTTCAACCATTAAAACATCCTTATTAAAGGTGTTGGCTAGTTCATTTAACTTTGAAGCTACGAGATCTAAATCTTTAATTTGAAATTGAGGATAATAGGATAAGCCAATGATATCAAAATCAATAGTGTAAGGTTGTAATTCGTTAAAGAAAAATATGGCATTCTCTACGCTAGAGTGGTGTAGCATAATACGAATTTTACCTTCGGTATCAACATCTCTTACAGCGCGTATGGCTTCAGATACTAGGTCTGTGTAATTGCCCCAATTATTGTTGAAACTGCCCCAAACTTTACCAAAGTCCCATAAAAAACCACTGTCTGTTTCATTGCCAATTTGTACAATATCTGGTAATGTGTTTTGGGCTTTTAGCTGTTGAACCACGTCTCTTGTATACTCATAAATAGCCACTTTTAATTGGCCAATAGTCATGCTTTGCCAAGCAACAGGTGGTGTTTGTGTGCCAGGATCTGCCCAATAATCACTGTAGTGAAAATTGAGTAAAAAGTCCATATTTCGAGCTTTTATTTTTTGTGCATAGGTCTTTACATCTTCAAGTCCGTTTTGTCCATCTTGAGGTGTATGCCAAAGTTTTAAGCGGACCAAGTTGGTGCCTTTAGACTTTACGAAATCTAATAATTCAACCGAGTTGCCATCTTCATCTTTGTAGTCAACATCGTAGTTTTCTAACTCACTTTGAAACGATAAATCCATGCCTTTGTAAAAAGTAGAACCATCATTTCCGTTATTTGAATCGTCATTTTTTGAACATGATACGATCAATGCTAAAAACAGGAGAACATATATTTTTTTATACTTCATAAAGCGTAAATTGTCATTTGATAATTTCCTGACCAAATTTAATCATATTTCCATCAAGGTCTAAAATTGCAAATTCTCGCATTTCCCATGGTTTGTTTTCTAGTGTTCCGTTTGGGTGAATGACACCAAAAGTTTTTAATTCTTCGTATAACGTGTCAATGTCTTTAACATCGACATAGCAACTTGTGTTTTCAGGGTGAATTTTGTCGTTGCATTTCCAAAAGTGCACTACAAAATTATCACGAGCAATAACGGCATAATTATCATCTAAATAGCCAACTTTGTTAAATCCAAGTTTGGTTTTATAAAACTCTACAGTCTTCTTAATATTTAGCGAAGCTAAGACAGGAATTCCTCTAAGGAGGTGCGATTTTCGTTCCATTTTTAATCGATGTTTTTATGAGTCTCTAAAAATAGGGAATTATGATGCTCTAAAGTCTTAATAGAATAATAAAACTGCTATCTTTGCAAGCGTTTTTAAGAGCAAAATGAACTAAGAGAATGAAACTTCAGGATACTTTAGAATTACACGTAAAAGCAGCTGTAAAGGAATTATTTCAGGCAGATTTAGAATCTGTAGAATTTCAGGCAACTCGCAAGGAGTTTGCTGGAGATATAACCGTTGTGGTTTTTCCTATGTTGCGCGTGGTTAAAGGAAATCCTGCAGTTATTGGTGAGCAGATTGGACAATACCTTCAAGATAACGTAACCTTGGTTAAAGGGTTTAATGTGGTTAAAGGCTTTTTGAACATAGAAATTGATGATTCCTACTACATAGATTTCTTCAATAAAATCAAAGACCAAAAAAATTATGGTTTTTCCGAATTAAAGGATGATAAAGCCGTTATGGTAGAATACTCATCGCCAAATACCAATAAGCCGCTGCACTTAGGACATGTTAGAAATGTGCTTTTGGGCTACTCGGTTTCTGAGATTTTAAAAGCTTCAGGCAAGAAAGTTTACAAGACGCAGATTATAAACGATAGAGGGATACATATCTGTAAAAGTATGTTGGCTTGGCAGCGTTTTGGTAATGGTGAAACACCAGAATCTAGTAGATTAAAAGGTGATAAACTTGTTGGGAATTATTATGTAAAATTTGAGCAAGTTTTTCAAAAAGAATTTACAGATTGGTTAGATAGTGAAACAGGTGTTGAAAAATTTGAGAAATATAAAGAATTTGAAAGTTCAGCTAGGGAGGAGTTATGGGAAAAAATTAAAAATGATACAGCCTTAATAAAGGAGGGTAAAATATCTACTAAGGAAGAATATTTTTCAGAAGAAAGAATCAAAAAAACATTTAAAAAGGAGTATAAAGATAGGTACTTCAATGAGCATAGTATAATAGGTAATGATGTCAAATCTATGCTTCGTAAATGGGAAGCAGGAGATGCAGCGGTTGTAGCACTTTGGGAAAAAATGAACGGTTGGGTTTATGATGGTTTTGAGGAAACCTATAAAGCCATAGGTGTAGATTTTGACAAGTATTATTACGAAAGCGAAACCTACCTTTTAGGCAAAGAATTTGTTGCCGAAGGTTTAAAAAGCGGTGTGTTTGAGAAAGATCCCGATGGTTCGGTTTGGTGTGATTTAACTGATGAGGGTCTCGATAGAAAAATTGTTTTAAGAGCAGATGGTACTGCCGTTTACATGACCCAAGATATCGGTACTGCTATTCAGCGTATAAAAGATTATCCAGATGTTGGTGGCATGGTTTATACTGTGGGCAATGAGCAAGACTACCATTTTAAAGTGCTGTTTTTAATTCTTAAAAAGCTTGGTTTCGATTGGGCAAAAAACCTATACCATTTAAGTTATGGCATGGTAGATTTACCAAGTGGTAAAATGAAGAGTAGAGAAGGAACGGTTGTTGATGCTGATGATCTTATACAAGAAATGACAGATACTGCTGAAGAAATCTCTAAAGAACTAGGGAAGCTTGATGATTATTCGGAGGAAGATAAAAAAGCACTTTACAAAACCATTGGTTTAGGAGCACTTAAATATTACATCCTAAAGGTAGATCCAAAAAAGCGGATATTATTCGACCCAAAAGAATCTATAGACTTTCAAGGAAATACTGGGCCATTTATTCAATATACTTATGCCAGAATACAATCTATATTACGAAAGTCTGACATTGATACAACCAAAGTTAATTTAAGTGAAGTGTCACTTCACGATAAAGAAAGAGACCTTCTTAAACAGCTTGAACAATTCCCAGAGGTTATTCAAAATGCAGCAGAGCAACACAGTCCTGCGCTAGTTGCAAATTACACCTACGATTTGGTAAAAGATTTTAATTCGTTCTATCAAAATGTGTCTATCCTAGGTGCTGATAAAGAAAATGAAAAAATCTTTAGAGTCCAATTGTCTAAAACTGTTGGGCAAACCATAAAAAATGCATTTAGTGTTTTAGGGATTGAGGTTCCGGAACGCATGTAGATGTATTAGAAGTATCTTACTAAACATTATAGTAGTTTTAACAAATTGCTATACAATCATCTGCCTAATTTTAAGTATCTTAGGAGAGGTTAACATTAGTGAACCATGCTATGGAAACAGTACCGTATTTTAAAACCTTAGCCAACACATTTCTTACTGTTTTGTTGGTGACATTTACTTTAACTGCTCAAGAGGATTTCTCAGAATATAGCGGTAAAGTAGTTGATGGTAAAACAAATAAGGCTCTAGAAGCAGTTAGCCTTAATGTTAATGAAACTAATGTGAGTACCATTACAAATTCTGAAGGCGAGTTTGTGTTAAAAGTCTCAAAAGAATATCTCGATTCTAAAGTCATTATTAGTTTTTTGGGTTATAACACTAGAGTTATTCCATTGTCTGAATTGTCTGATAGCAATAATACAATTGAATTGTATAAATCGGTTACGGAACTGTCTGAGGTTAATATTTCAGCCTTTAAAAATGCAGAAGGCTTGGTCAGAAAAGTATTTGATAATAAGAACAAAAATCATCAGGAGGAATCGGTTTACATGACGGCATTTTACAGGGAAACCATAAAACGTAGAAATAGGAATGTATCGCTAACAGAAGCTGTAGTTAACATTTTAAAATATCCAAATAAATCATCTGTTGAAGATGCAATAGCACTTAACAAAGCTCGAAAGAGTACGGACTATAAGAGACTAGACACAGTCTCTGTAAAATTACAAGGTGGTCCATTTTCTACTATTTATTTAGATATTATGAAATATCCAGAATATATCTTCACTGATGCTACAATAGATAGTTATAACTTTTCTTTTGACAAACCATCTAACATTAATAACAGAAATGTTTACGTGGTTAATTTTAGTCCTAAGAATAATGCTTTAAATTATAGCTATAATGGTAAATTGTTTATTGATGTAGAATCTTTAGCATTAGTAAGCGCAGATTATTCTTTAGACCTAAGCGATAAAAGTAGAAGTAAAAACCTTTTAGTGAAAAAGAAGCCGAGTAACGTTATCGTTTACCCTCTAGAAGCTAATTATAAGGTCAATTATAAGGAAAGAGGTGGAAAATGGTATTACAATTATTCTAATTTGTTTCTGGAATTTAAAGTGAATAAAAAGCGAGAAATTTTTAATAAGGTTTACTCTCTATCAAGTGAAATGGCTGTGACCGATTGGGAAATTAACTCAACGGATCGAAAAATAAAAAGCAAAGATAAATTAAGACCATCTATTATTATAACCGATGCTATTTCAGGTTTTTCTGATCCAGATTTTTGGGGGAAATTCAATCTTATAGAGCCCGATAAATCTATAGAGTCTGCAATAGAAAAAATTAAGAAGAATATTGAAAAGCAAAAGCAAAAAGAAGAATCTACAGTAAATGGTGCACCTTAAATTTTAAACGATTTTTGAACTTAAAGTCTAGATGAAAAATCTAGACTTTTTTATTAAAATGAACCTTTATATTTCAAAGCTTGTTCAATGTGCGTAAAATGATGATTGCTGTGCCAAGCATAGATGCCAATGGTTTCTTCTAATGAAAAACGTTTGCCATGTTCTGGGTGAATAAACTCACGTTTTAAGTCTTCTTCGGATAATTTTTTTAATAATACACCAAGCTTGCTGTGTACACCTTTTAGGATAGCTATTGAAGCTTCAATAGGTTCAGAATAATCTATGAGTTTGGCAAACCTGTCTTCAAAATAAGGACGAATCTTTGGTGTGTCTTCTGTCAGGGCTAACTTAAATCTAATGATACTATTGATATGGCTATCTGCACAATGATGCACTACTTGCTTAATTGTCCATCCGTCTGGTCTGTATTTGTAATTCAATTCTTTTTCACTTAAGTCTTTGATGATGTTCTCAATTCTATTAGGAAAGTTTTGAAGAATAGCAATCCAGTCTTTTAAATGATCTTTTGTGATTTGGTTGGGTTTTACAAATTCGCCTACTGGATACCTTAGGGTATAAAGTTCTTGTTCTGTCATTTTAAATAATTTAAAAGTTAACTCTAAAGCTTAAGTTAGGTGTAAACTTTAAAGATCGATTGTCCACTTCTATAATAGTTCCATCGGTATCAAAAGTATAATAACGATTTATAATGTTATCTTGGTTAAACATATTCCATACAGAAGCACCAGCTTCAGCTTTTATACCTTTTGAAAGTTTAAATTTATATATGGCTGATATATCTGCTCTAAAATAATCTGTTAATCTAGAACTGTTAGGGCTTTGATACTCTATTATAGAATTACTATTATCTTGTATGTCTAGAGGTTTTGTATAGACTCTTCCAGAATGCCAATTAAGGCCTAAGCCAATTTTGAAGTTGTTTAAACTGTAAGTAAGCGAAGCATTTGCAACATGTGTTAAATCTACGGTATTCGGAAAGGTGCTCCCTTCATTAATCATATCAAATTTATAGTCGTTATTACTTAAGGTATAACTTAACCACGTACTAAAATTATTAAAACGTTTATTTATCAAAAAATCTAAACCTGTAACGGTATAAGCACCTATATCATTTACAAATTGAAATTGATTTTGAAACCCTTGACTCTGAGCAGTAATCCCTTCTACGTTTTTATAATAACCTTCCAAAGAGACTAATAGGTTATTTTGATTATAACTTAAACCTAATGAGATTTGCTGACTTTTTACGAGAGGTACATTCTCTAAGTTAGATAATTGCCAACGGCGTTTTTCAATGCCAAAAAAATCTTGCTGTAAATCTATAACCTGAGAAATAGTCTGGCTTTTTAGTTCGCCTAAGACTTCTAATCTTATGTAGTCGGAGATTTTTTGATTAAAAGCAAATCTAGGCTCAAGCACAAGTTCTTTTAGTTTTTCAAAATAACTGATACGCGCACCCAAACGGATATACGTGTTGCGAGATTTTGAGTAGCGCTCTGTTTCGCCAAAAAAGGCATGCGTTCTTACGATTTCTTTTACTAAGCGTGTAAAGTTTGGGTTGGATACATCTTCAAAATTAGTGACGCCAACTTCATTAAATTGATAGCCGCCTCTAACTTCAATATCATTGTCTATGGTCTTTTTTATGTCTAAACGTAGTCCATAGTCTTCAACTTTGTTTTCTTGAATTAGTAATTGACTATTAGTTGCATCATTATTTTGGGCATCTAAATCGTAATTAGAATAATACAACTGCGCAGAAGTATGAATATCGTTCTTAAACAATTTAGAATAAGTAGCACTAGCACCATAGCTTACTTGGTTTATTGCGCTTCTGGTTTCTTGGATATTGTTATTAGAATTAGCAAAAACCTGATTGTAATCTAAATTGTTGTAAATGTTTAGTAGGTTGATTCTTAGCTTAGAAGTATCGTTAATGTCATAAAGAAACTTAGCATTTATATCATAAAACAAAAATCGCTCATCTAAAGCTAAGAGTGTATTAACATCGTTTGCTATGTTAAGCTCAGAATCTCTGAAAATTCTATCAAAATAGGCATCGTAAGTTTTGGAAACTAATACATCGGTAAAAGAGCGCCTTGCAGATAGCTGTAATTCAGTTTTTTTGCTCAAAGGCACTTTTGCATAACCATCTACACTAAGTAAATTGCTACCTAAACCTGCATTAAAAATGTTATCTAATTTATCTAAATTTTTAATAGAAATAGTACTAGAAACACCATCTCCATAAAGGGCACTTGTTCCATTTTTGGATATACGTATATCATCTGATAAGTAAGGATTAAAAGCCGAAATTAACCCAAAAAAATGACCAGATTGGTACATGCGTATGCCTTCATATAGAATAAGATTTTGATCGTTGGTGCCACCTCTTACGTTTATGTTAGAAATACGTTCATCTACACTTACAACACCAGATAAATTCTGTACAATTTGCAAAACATCTGGCTCTATTAGGCCTGGTAAAATATCAAACGCATTGGCATCTACTGTAATGGTACCATTATTAGTTTTTGAAATACCTCTAGATAGGTAGTTGTTAACAACTACCTCTTCTAGTCTGTGTACTATTTTATCGCTTGGTGTAATGGCAATAAAGCGTTTGCTTAAAACTTCAAAATTAAGGTTGGTAATTGATTTTAGTTTTTCTAAAGCTTCTTCTAAAGAAAGATCGTCTTTTAAAGGATACAGTTCAATGTTTAGAATGGTTTTTGTCTCAAAGGAAAATTTTACTTCATAGCGTTTTTCTAAGATTTCTAGAATATGAACGAGTTGTTGCGGTTCCTCTTTTTGACTATATGCAAGATTAGAGAAGGTAATAATTAGTAGAAATAAAACAACACGAAGTAAAAGTTTATTCACGCTTTAATACAATAGAAGTTCCAGACTTACTATAGCTTAAATTTAGTGGTATTGTCACAGATTGCAATGCTAAATCTAGATTTTTATGAGTAAAACCACCTGTATATAATCGGTTAGCATCTGCTTTATCTACAACAATTTTTATATCATAATAATTTTCTAACTCAGTGATGACGTGTTTAAGAGGTGTGTTGGTAAAGATACTTTCACCACGCAACCAACTTGGCTGCGTAGTGATTTCTTTTTCATTGGCAAATAACTTCCCATCAATTATTCTTAAACCATTTCCTGGTTGTAATTCTGTATAGCTGTCTTTTGTTTTTACACCTACCAAACCTTCATAACATCTCACTTCAAAAAAACCATCTCGTTGCTTTACATTAAATTGTGTGCCAAGGACGCTGACAATTCCATCTTTAGTAACCACATTAAATCTTTCACCCTTCGCAACTTTAAAAAACGCTTCACCAGTAAGCTGTACATCACGTTTGTTGTCCCAGTTATTTTCGTTAAAAACTAAATTAGAGTTAGCATTAAGAATAACCTCAGAAGCATCAGGTAGTTCTATAGTTGTTTGCGATGCAATCTCAGTATTAAATGTACTGTCTAATGTTGTTGTATAGTAATAAACGCTAAAGCAAATGGCTAAAATGGCAGCAATTTTAAGTAATGGCTTATACCAATATTGTGATGTCTTTGTACTTAACTTAGGTTTTAATGCGTCGTAATTTTTATCTACCGAGAATTCAGGAGATTTAAAAGATTGTAATGCACTGTTTAGTTGCATTAAATCTTTATAGTCCTCCAACTGCTCAAAAGCTTTTTGCTCTTCTGAGTTAAGGCTATGATCTAACCATTTTTGTATGAGTTCTTCTCGTGTCATAATTACATTTCAACAATAGAACAGTTAAGTTCTAAAAATTCCTACCCACAATTATTTTTATAATTCATCTATATCTTCTCGTAGCTTCGTTAATGCACCATAAATTCGCTTTTCTACAGCCTTGGTAGTAATGTCTAAAATGGCTGCAATCTCTTTAAATTTTTTACCTTCAACTCTGTTCATTAAAAAAGCAATACGTTGAGCCTCTGTTAGTTTTGCAAGTGCCTTTTGTAGTTTGTCATGATATTCCTTTTCACGTAAAAGAAACTCAGGATTTTCGTTGGTTGAATTTTTCTGAGGTATTTTCTCGTATTTCAAAACTACTTTTCTGTGGGCAACAGCATTGAGCATAAGATTGTTTGCAGTGGTAAATAAAAAACTTTTAGCCTTATCTGGTGAAACCTTGCTACAGTTTTGCCATAATTTTATAAAAGCTTCCTGTACTTTATCACTTGGATTTAAGTGGTCACCAAACTTGTAGTACAAAAAATCATGCAAATTTTTTGAGTGTTTTTTGTATAGACGCTCAAACAATTGCTCTTCACAAATATGATCTTTGATAGGTTGGCTCATAATTTTCGTGACACAAATTATAAATAAATTTTCTAAAACAAGGGTAGGAGATTCAAAACTATGGCTGTTATATAATTAAAAACATAAAGCTCCGAATGTTATGAAAATTAAAATCAACCTTTTATTTATTTACGCCTTTTTTGCCCTTTTGTTTTTTACTGCTTGTCAAGACGAAGCAATAGATATAAACAATCCTGAGGAGCAGGAAATGATTCAACCTAATACACCGTTGGTAAGTTTCATGAGCAATGTAACAGCCAATTATGGTGAGTATGACAATATTCTGGATGAATCTAGTTGTTTTTCTATAGAATTACCAGTGACTATTATAGTTGGCGATGTTACCATTATTATTGAGACTCTAGACGATTTAGAGGAACTTGAAGATTTATTTGCACAGTATCAAAATGAAGACGATTTCTTCGATTTTGTATTTCCATTTACCATTATTTTTAATGATTACACAGAGGTAGTTATTGAAAACGAAGAGCAATTAGAAGATTTTATTGAAGACTGCGAAATTGAAGATGATGAAGTTATTGAGTGTGTAGATTTTGTTTACCCGATTTCATTTTCGGTGTTCAATGCGAATTTCAATATTGTGGATACGGTTACTATAGCCAATGATGAAGCACTATACAATTTTCTCGAAGAGTTGGAAGATGAGGGCAATGCTCTAATTGTAAGTCTTAATTATCCTGTAACACTTGTTTACGCTAATGGTAATACGATAGAAGTAAACTCTAACCAAGAATTGTCAGATGCTATTGCAGCAGCAGAAGAGGACTGTGGTGATTATGAAGATTGTGACATTAATTTAGAAGATTTAGAGGACTTATTGTTAGAGTGTGGTTTTGAAGCTGACTTTTACAATGAAGGAGGTGAATTGGAAGATGCTTTACAGTTACATTTTGATGAATCAGGCTCAGTAACAGTTACGGGAGATCCAACAGTTGTAGAAACAGGAAATTGGGATGTTATCGAAACAGATTTAGGTTATAAACTTGTCATTGAAGGACTCGAGACTTTTGGTATAGCTAATGGATTATGGTTATTAACAGATTGTGACGATAATGAAGAATTAGAGTTTAAAAAAGAGACTGATAACGGGTTTATAACAATGAAGCTGGAGTTGGATTGTGAAGGTAATTTAGATTGTGATGCCCAAGAAATAGCTACTAATCTGAAAGAATGTAAATGGTGGATAGGAACTGATCTATTGAGTCCTAATTATAACGGACCATTAAATTTCCACGAAGGAGGAACAGTTACTATAGGTAACAACGAAGAGCTTATAGGTACATGGGAAGTTTTAGTTGGTAATACAGGAACATTCTTAATTCTTGATTTACCAGGTGATTATGAAATATTATCATTTGATTGGAGAATTGTGGTGTGTGAAGATGATAGATTAGAACTTGTTGCAGATGAAAATGAGCTAGTTCTTGAAAAAGACTGCGAAACTTATAATGAAGTTTTTGAATGTTTTGGCAATTTTGAGTTGTTAGAATGTTTAGGCCCAAATAATGAAGCAGAATTCAATCTTAGTGCAGATACTATTGGTTTAATAGATTGTCAATACACTTTTGTGCCATCTTTCCATGAGACTTTAGCTGACGCTGAAGCTGGTATTAATGCTATAGTAGAAACAGAATCGTATTGGTCTGTGGCTGGTGAAGTGTACTTAAGAATTGAAGCAGAAAACGGAAATTTTGAAGTATTTACTGTATATCTAAACACAGAAGATTGTTCTGAAGATTTGGGATGTCTTGAAGGGATAACTATTGTTAAATGCGACGAGAATAATGATGGTTTTGAAACTTTTAATCTCTATGAGGGTCTAAATGAGGTGGATAACTGTGAGGTTAATAATACAGTAAACGTAACTTATCATGAAACTTTAATAGATGCACAAAATAATACCAATCCATTGCCTGAGGTAACGTCTTATACTAACATATCAAACCCTCAGACCATTTATGTTAGGGTTGAGTTACTTTCAAATCCAGAAGTATTTGAGATTTTAGAAATAGGACTCATCCTAGAAGATTGCAATCCGTCTGGTTGTACAGAAGAAGATATTGATAGCTTTTTAGTAGAATGTATATGGAATGCTGTAAACTATAATGGTAGTGATAACCTTTTAAATTGGAATTTTGATTTTGAACCAAATAGCCAAATCGTGGTTATTTA
>JAGQZO010000053.1:0-1433 GCA_020435515.1 Winogradskyella sp.
GGCTTGAAAAACGTTGGGAACTTAAGTACCGATGGGAAATGATAAGGGTATTTATTGTTTTTGCTGTTACAGGTTCATCTTCTTTGTACATAGGCAGACCAATTATCAAACTTCTAGGAATTACTAAAGAAAACTTAAACCCTATTCTTTACTGGGTATTATTTATTATCATTGGGCTAATTTTTTATCAAATTCTTTTAGTTACCTTTGGATGGCTATTCGGTCAGTTTAAATTCTTTTGGGAGTTTGAGAAAAAAATGTTGAGACGATTTGGCCTAAAACGCTTTGTGGATTGAGTAAAAAAACTATCATAAAACCTACTACAAAATTACTTGCTTTAGTTTTAATACTTGCTGTATTATTACCTTCTGCTGTAAAGCTTACTCATGTTTTTAATCATCATAACCATGAGGTTTGCACCAACGACGATATTGGAGGTGACACACATTTTCACAAACTAGATGTAGACTGCGAATTTTACAAGTTTAAGCTTAATACTAATTACTATTCTGGGTTTTACACGTTTGAAACCATAATTCAAAATAACTTTAGCAAGCTAAATGCTTGCGTATATTTGTTCTTAAGAACACATCAGCAAAACACGTCTCATTTAAGAGGACCACCTACTCTAGCCTAAACTTCAGAGAAATAAACATATTTAATCTTAGGCATTTTATAATGTCTAGTTATCACCATATACTGTAATTTATAGTTATGAGGCTTTCGGCTTTATTAATACTTTTAATAACATTTCAAATGGGTTTTGCTCAAAAATGTAATTATACATTTCTTGGCGAACTTAAAGATTTTCACGACAACACTCCGCTTGTTGGTGCCACTATATTTATACAAAATTTGAATAAATATACTACCTCAGATGTTGATGGGAAATTTAAGATTGAAAATCTCTGTAAAGGGGAATTAACACTTGTTATTTCTCATGTAGGTTGTGAAACCAAAACTTTAACATACAGTATTGAGGGTGATATATTTAAAAGTATTGCTCTAGAGCATCATATTGAAGAACTTGATGAAGTATCCTTAAAGTCTGAAGAAAAGAAAACAACCAAGACAGCTCAAGAAACCGTTATTAAGGCAGATGTTTTAAAACAATATAGCAGTCTTAGTCTTGGTGATGCATTAAGAGAAGTGCCAGGCGTTTCCTCTATAAATACAGGTAATGCCATTGTTAAACCAATGATTAACGGATTGCACAGTAGCAGACTTTTAATCCTAAATAACAATGTAAGATTGCAAGACCAGGAATGGGGAATTGAACATGCTCCTAACATTGATATTAATAGTGCCAATAACATTTCGGTAATAAAAGGGTCTGGTGCTCTAGCCTTTGGAGGTGACGCTGTTGGTGGTGTAGTTGTTATAAATCCTAGCAAAGTTATTAGAATGGATACCATATATGGTAAAACTATTAT
>JAGQZO010000053.1:1510-6385 GCA_020435515.1 Winogradskyella sp.
GCATTCAAGGTACTGTAAAGCAAAATGGAGATTTTAAAGCACCTGATTACTATTTAACCAATACAGGTTTAAAGTCTAATAGCTTTACTATAACTGGAGGTCGCAAAAATTTTGAAAGTGGTTTTGAAGTATTTTACAGTTATATAAACAATGAAATTGGAATTCTACGCTCATCACATATTGGTAGCATCAATGATTTAATCAATGCTATCAATTCTCAACAGCCATTAATTACTGATGATTTTAGTTATAATATCAATGCTCCAAAACAAGATGTAACTCATCATTTGGCAAAGGCTTCTTACTACAGACGATTTCAAAACTTTGGTAAGTTAAATCTACAGTACGATTATCAAAACAACCAACGTTTTGAGTTTGATATTAGAGTTGGTGATGACAGAAACAAAGCCGCTTTAGATTTAAAGCTTCAAACACATACCTTAACAGCAGATCTTAATTTAGATGCTAAATCACAGCACAAAATCAATGTTGGTTTATTGGCACGTTATCAAGATAATTTTGCAAATCCAGATACAGGTGTAAGACGGCTAATACCAGATTATGAAAAGTTTGATTTTGGTACTTATGTTACCGCAGAATGGATATTAAATGATAAAACCACTGTTGATGCTGGTTTACGATATGATTATAATAAAATTGATGCTAAGAAATTTTATCGCACAACACGTTGGGAAGAACGCGGTTATGATGAAGATTTTGCAGATATCGTAATTGAAGATTTGGGTACACAATTGCTAACAAATCCAGTTTTTACTTTTCATAATATTTCTGCCTCAGTTGGTATAAAATATCAATTGACTGATAGTAATTCTATTCTAGGTAATTATGCACTTTCAAGCCGGCCGCCTAATCCTTCAGAATTATTTAGTGATGGACTTCATCACTCTGCTGCTAGAATTGAATTAGGTGATTTAAGGTTAGAGCAAGAAATCTCTAATCGTATTTCTGCTACCTACAATTTGAATGTATCTAATTTCGATTTGATGGTAGATGTATTTTATAACCGCATTAACGATTTTATGTATTTAAGACCTTCTGGCATTGAGCAGACCATTAGAGGAGCTTTTCCTGTATGGGAATATCAAAAAACTGATGCAGAACTTTATGGAATTGATGTATCATCAAACTATAATTTTACGGATAACTTAGAATGGAAACATTCATCTTCTTACACAAAAGGTAATGACATTAAAGCTAACATAGACCTAATTGATATTTCTGCTTTTAATACATCCAATACACTCACGTACAGAAATGAGAAATGGAAAAATTTTAAAGCAAGTTTAAAGTCTGAGTGGGTTTTTGAACAAAAGCAGTATCCAGATTTTAATTTTGAAACTTACATAGCTGCTACTGATGAAAATGTTTTAGTAGATATAAGCACACCACCTGACGCTTATCATTTACTACATTTTTACAGTGAAGTAACCTTACCATTGAATAACCATAGCAATTTAAACATTGCATTGAGTGTTAACAATATTTTTGATACAAGCTACAGAGCTTATTTAAACCGACTACGTTATTTTGCTGATGACTTAGGAAGAAATATATTGTTGCAAATTCAACTCAATTATTAATAAAAACTATTTTTAAAAAACCAAAACAAATGAAAACAATAAAGAATTTTTTAATCTTATTTATGACTATCGGACTTATTACTTCTTGTTCTGATGATGATGATCCAGCTCCAGTAAACGAAGAAGAAGTAATTACTACTTTAAGAATTACTTTTACACCTCAAGGTGGAGGTGCTCAAGTTGTGTTTCAATCACAAGACTTGGATGGTGATGGCCCAGCAGATCCAGTAATCAGTGTTTCGGGTCAATTAGTTACAGGTACAACTTACAATGGTTCTGTAACCGTATTAAATGAGCTTGAAAATCCTGCTGAAGACATCACACTGGAAATTATGGAAGAAGACGAAGAACACCAATTCTTTTACCAAATAACTGGTGGTACAGGCCCAACTATAGGTTACGATGATATGGATGCTGATGGTAATCCTGTAGGTTTAGACATTATTCTAACTACTGGTCAAACCAATACCATTAACGTATTAACAGTAACCTTAAGACACGAGCCAAATAAAGATGCTGCTGGTGTGAGTGACGGTAACATTGCTAATGCTGGTGGTGAAACAGATATTGAAGCAGTATTTAATTTTACAGTTCAATAAATAAATCTAGGGATATTAAAAAAAGCACTCAAATTGAGTGCTTTTTTTATGCTTTAGTAGTTGACTTTTTTGGGTTTAAAACATAGGTATAAAACCACATAAGCGAGAATGTAGGTACCACATCCATAAATGGCAAAGCTTCTTCTACAAAAGATATAACTGCAGCTATTTTTCCTTCCCTTCCTTTATACATCTTAGTCATTAAATAGGCTGATAGTGGTGCCCAAATAAAATCAAAAGGTGGAAAAACAATAGACACATAACCTAATGCATCAAAAAGTATACTGAGTCCTAGTTTTTTATATGTATTCATGTATTGCTTTAAGTATTAATAATTCATTCAATATTTAACAATAAACGTTCCAAAATTTAGTAGTGTCAGATTCTAGTGCTAATTCCGTTAACATATCCTAAGCCTTTTTAACGTTTAATTATGAGCATGGCATAGTATCACAAGTTAGATTTGTAAACAACTTGAAAGCGAGCTTTAAAGTATTAATTCTCGTTTATAGAGTAAAGTGTAACAATCATCAAAAACGTTCATCTATAAAAAACGAACCAAAGCATCATCAATCAATCATTATGAACATACGTTCTATTTTCATTCTATTTACGCTTTGTTTTTTTAGCGTTGCACTTTCACAAGAAAATAAAGTTCTTACCAAGGATAAAAAAACACTTAACATTACCAGAGCTTCCATTAAACCTAAAATTGATGGTGTTTTAGATGACCTTATCTGGGAAAATGCCGAAATCGCAACAGGCTTCATTCAATTTAGACCAGATATCGGTAACACATTACCACCAGAACAAAGAACCGAAGTAAAAATGAGCTACGATGATGATGCTATCTACGTTGCGGCTTATTTATATGACGACCCAACAAAAATCATGAAACA
Source organism: Winogradskyella sp. (assembly GCA_020435515.1). GTDB lineage: Bacteria > Bacteroidota > Bacteroidia > Flavobacteriales > Flavobacteriaceae > Winogradskyella. Next base: position 4,610 of record JAGQZO010000053.1, read on the forward strand.
GCTAACGTCTCGTGATAATTTTGGGCAGAACGATTTTTTTGCTGTGATTTTAAACCCAAATAACGATGCCCAAAACGATACTGAATTTTTTGTATTCAGCTCTGGTCAACAAGCCGATGCAATAGCCAATCCTACCATTGGCGAAGATTTTGGCTGGAATGCCGTTTGGCAAAGTGCCGTACAAATTGTAGATGATGGTTGGATAGTTGAAATTGAAATACCATATAGAACCCTACGCTTTCCAGACCAGGAAGAACCAACTTGGGGACTTCAGTTTCACAGACATTTTAGAAGAGACCGTTCGCAATATACATGGAATGAGTTCGACCCAACACAAGGTAATATTGGCTTATATCATGGTGAACTTAAAGGTTTGAAAAACTTAAAGCCACCTGTTCGACTTAACCTCTACCCTTTTTCAACAGGAATCTTAAATAGTTTTGATGGAGAGACCGAAACTGACTTAACCTTTGGTATGGACGTAAAATATGGTATTACCGATAACTTTACCCTAGATGCAACTTTGGTACCAGACTTCAGCCAGGCAGGTTTTGACAGAGTGGTACTAAACCTCGGCCCTTTTGAGCAGACATTCTCAGAACAACGTCAGTTTTTTACAGAAGGAGTCGATTTGTTTTCTAAAGGAGATTTGTTCTTTTCAAGACGTGTGGGTAATGCTCCTAGTGGCGAATTAACCTTAGCCGATAATGAGGAAGCTAACATACCTAACGAAGTAAAAGTATTAAATGCTATAAAAGTTTCTGGGAGAACAAAAAAAGGGCTTGGTGTTGGTATTTTTAATGCCATTACCGAAAAAACATATGCAACCATTACCAATACAGATACTAACGAAAAACGTCTCGAAGTTGTAGAGCCGTTTACCAATTACAATATTTTGGTCGTCGATCAACAATTTAATGGTAATTCTTCAATAAGTCTTATCAATACCAATGTAATGCGAGAGGGTGAATTTAGAGATGGTAATGCTACAGCACTTGTTACCAATCTGCAAAACAAGAGAAACACTTATGTAATTAATGCAGAAGCCAAAATGAGTAACGTTAATTACCAAAATACAGAAAGCGAAACAGGCTACAGTACCTTTTTCTACATTGCTAAATCTCATGGTAATTTACGTTATAGTTTTGATCATAGTTTTGCAGATACCAAATACGAAATCAATGACTTAGGACTTATTTTTAGAAATAACTTCAATGATTTTGGTGCAGATATATGGTATCAAATTTTTGAACCTAAAGGCAATCTTAACCGCTATAGCATCAGTGCATGGATTAATTACAGAAACCTTGCCAATCCTGGAGTGTTTACTGGTATGAATATTGGAGGACGCTACTTTGCTGAAACAAAAAAATTGAATGCCTACGGTTTTAATTTTAATATAGAACCCGGAAAGCAGTACGATTATTTTGAATCCAGGGATGGCAGACCTTTTATATTCGAAAATATTGCTAGTATTGGTGGTTTTTACTCATCTAACTACAATAAGGTTTTTGCCTTTGATATAGATGGTGGTCTTTTTAAAATCTTTGAGGATGGTAGGGACTTGTTTGGTTATAACATTTTCTTAAGCCCAAGGGTAAGGCCAAACGATAAGCTACTTATGAGTTACAGTTTTAGTCTTAACATGTCTAATGGTTCTCGTGGCTATGCCACATTTGAAGATGATCAACCTATTTTGGGTGAGCGTAATCGTAAGCGAATAACCAATGCCATTTCTGCTAACTATACCTTTAATCCTTTTAACTCACTTGCACT
>JAGQZO010000053.1:6470-7676 GCA_020435515.1 Winogradskyella sp.
ACGGTAGATAATGTTAGTGAATCGCCAAATATTAATTTTAGTACTTGGAATATAGATCTAAGCTACTCATGGCAATTTGCACCAGGTAGTTTCTTAACTGCTTTGTATAGAAACCAGCTCTTTAATTTTGATACCATGTCTCAGGATAGTTACTCTGAGAGTTTAGATACCCTTTTCGATCAGCCAATACAGCATACCATTTCGGTAAGGTTGCAGTATTTCTTAGACTTTAATGGTATCAAGTCAATTTTTAAAAAGAAAGATCAGCTGCAAAGTGGACAAGCCAATACCTTCTCTACTCCTGGAAATAGATACAGATTCAATTCGTAAGCTATAGTCTGTTCCAGTGATTTGTGCCATGTTGAGCGCAGTCGAAACAGACACAAATCATCCTTTTTTGCAAGTAGACAGATCGAGGACAAGTCCATGAATTACCTAACCATCTAAAAGTCCAAAAATCTAAGTGTCTAATAATCTAAAAAATAGTATTTTCGCTCTTGTATGATAAAAGCCACCAACATTCACAAATCGTATAACGATTTACACGTTTTAAAAGGCGTAGACATTAACATTGCCGAAAGTGAAATCATCTCTATTGTTGGTGCATCAGGTGCTGGAAAAACCACTTTATTACAGATTTTAGGCACATTAGATAAACCCGATTTTAAAAGTGACACTACGCTGGAAATCAATGGACAATCCATTACAGCGCTAAACGATAAAGCCCTAGCCAAATTTAGAAACCAACATATTGGTTTTATCTTTCAGTTTCATCAGTTATTACCAGAGTTTACAGCGTTAGAAAACGTTTGTATACCTGCATTTATTAACAACACGCCAAAAGCAGAAGCCGAAAAACGCGCTCTAGAATTGTTAGACTATTTAGGCTTAAAAGACCGTATACATCACAAACCCAATAGCATGTCTGGTGGTGAGCAGCAGCGTGTGGCTGTAGCCAGAGCCTTGATTAACCAACCCAACATTATTTTTGCAGATGAGCCTTCTGGTAATTTAGATAGCGAATCTGCAGAGCAATTGCACCAACTCTTTTTTAAGCTAAGAGACGAGTTTAAACAAACCTTTGTCATTGTAACCCATAACCAAGATTTAGCCAACATGGCAGACCGTAAACTAACGATGGTTGATGGGAAGATAATGGGATAATATTGGATTGCGCTTATCGTCAGCGTGTAAGGCGTAGTGAGG
>JAGQZO010000054.1:0-1313 GCA_020435515.1 Winogradskyella sp.
CCAAAGTTTTCAAAATCTTTAAAATGATTTTGAACGTTTACCAAATTACGGTTCATGATGGGGCAGATGGTTGGGCAAGTAGTAAAAAAGAATTCAACTACATAGACCTTACCTAAATAATCTTCGTTAGTTATAGTGTTTCCGTTATGGTCAGTAAAACTAAATTCGGGAATTTTTTTTGGCTCGTCGCCAATTTTTAGGTAAGCCAAGTCGCTTTTAGATCCTTTTGCATTTTTAGAAACATCTTCACTACGGCTTTCATCTCTGGTAATATCGTCATTACTGATTCTGTTTATAATCTTTGGAATAAATATAATTCCAAAAACTAAAATGATAAATGCAATACCTACGTATGAATAGTTGGCTTTTTTACTCATTGGTTTGTTTTAAATCTTTACTTCTTCTTTGACTAGAATCGTCAAAATCGCCCTTACGTTTATCTCTGTATTCTTTAAACAATACTCGCATATCTTCAGCAGCCATTTTATTTTTCAGTTCTGCTACTTCTACACAATCATAACTATACAAGCTATATAAAGGCTTATTGGCTTCAATTTCATTTTCAGTTCTATCGTCCAATCTCCCTCTTTGGTTTAAATCTCTGTCTACAATAAAAACCATGTTTGTAGAAAGATTTTCATCTAGTTCTACTTCAGACCTTAAACTGTTAAACACACGTTTGATATCTGAATCTTCCATGTAAACGAGGTGCCAGAATCGTAAATCTTCGTAAGATTTAATTTCTTTAAGTAATTCCTCAGCTTCAGATTTGGCATCATAAGGCAATAACATTACCACCTGAAATGTTTTAAATCCCTTGCTCCTATCATAAACCAACTCTTTTAGATTAAAAGCTGCTGTAGAATTTTCCATTGGCTTCTCTCCTAAGAAGGATAGGATGGTAATATGATCTTTTAGTTGAATATTGTCTTTGTTAGCAGGCAATTCTACAATACCTTTCTGAACTATATCTAAAGGATTATAATTATCCTTAGAAAGCAACATTACCAATATAAATGCTACAGGCAAAAAGAATAAAATACTTAAGACTAGGTTGCGTTTTCTACTGCTTAATTCCATAATGCAAAAATAAAAAAGGTGGTTTAGAAAAACCACCTTTTTATATCATTTAACTCAATATTTTGAGTTTAAAAATCTCTTGTAATTAAGGCATCATCTGCATTGTAAACTTCAAAAACATAGCCACCTTCTTGTAATAAGATAAAAATCAAATAACAAATTAAGAAAACAGCAGTCCAAACCACCATACGTCTGAGTGCTTTTACTTCATCTCTCATGTGCATAAAGTCCCA
>JAGQZO010000054.1:1402-5078 GCA_020435515.1 Winogradskyella sp.
ATAATATTACCTATTGTAGCGAAGAATCCACCTTCTAGTGGACTAATCCATGTATGCATTAAAAATTCTGGCTTATATATACCAAGTATAACTTCTATAGCAGTTACAAAAGTTAAGAATGCCAATACACCCCAAATTTTTTGTGTGTTAGATTTAAATTTCCAACGTCCTCTAAATATCTCTAATTTATGTTCGTGTGCCATAATTTATTATCTAAATTCTATTTTAAACTAAGTAGAAGAATGTAAATACAAATACCCAAACTAAATCGACAAAGTGCCAGTAAAGTCCAACTTTCTCTACCATCTCATAACTTCCTCTTCTTTCGTAAGTACCTAAGATTACATTAAAGAAAATAATAATGTTGATTACCACACCCGAAAAAACGTGGAATCCGTGGAATCCTGTAATAAAGAAGAAAAAGTCCGCAAAAAGAGGTGTTCCGTACTCATTTACTTTTAGGTTAGCTCCTTTAACAACTAATTTTCCGTTTTCTTTTATTTGTTTCAAAGACTCTTCTCTAGAAAGTACCGTTTTTTCACCTTCTTCATTTATTATCTGCGTTCTCACTAATATATTTTCATTAGCAGCAAGACCGTTATAAATTTCGTTTACGGAGTAAGGTGGCAATGATTCTTCAGTAACAAACCAAAGACCATTTTTACGCTCATGTTGTGCTCTAACTCCTGCTTCTGTAACAGCAAATTCATCTATAGAAATTCTTTTGAATTTTTCTTTACCATCAACAGTTACATATTCACCAAACTGTAAGATATTACCACCTTTAGTTTGTACAGCACCATAATCTCCTTGTATGAATGTTGCCCATTCCCATGCTTGAGATCCAACGAATATTAAACCACCAATAACAGTTAAAAACATGTATAACGTTACCTTAGCTTTATTCATGTGATGACCTGCATCTACAGCTAATACCATAGTTACAGAAGACATGATAAGAATAAACGTCATAAATGCAACGTAAATCATTGGTAGCTCTTTACCATGTAAAAACGGAACGTGGGTAAATACCTCATCCGCTATTGGCCATTCTTTTATAAACTTAAATCTAGAAAAGCCGTACGCTGCTAAGAAACCTGAAAAAGTTAATGCATCAGAAACGATAAAGAACCACATCATCATTTTACCATAACTTGCTTTTAGAGGTTCATTTCCTCCGCCCCAAGTTTTTCCTTCTGTGCCAGTACTTGCTACTGTAGAATCCATAGAAATTATTTAAATTTTAAGATTGGACAAAAATAATCAAATTATGTCTCTAAAAAAATATAAAAACAAAAACAGCACAAGCCAAAGCAGGTCTACAAAATGCCAGAAATTTGCCGCCAGTTCTAATCCCAACATATTATTGGCATTGTACTTTTGTTTAAAATGATTATAAATAACAACAACTATACAAATCAGTCCAGCAATAACGTGCAATATATGCACAACTGCTATCAAATAAACATAAGACATAGTAATGTTGCTGGTTGGTCCAGTAAAATTATATCCAGCTTGGATGATTTGCCTAAAACCTTCAAGCTGACTAAAAATAAAACCAACTCCCAAAACTAAAGTAACCAACAACCAAACGGTTGTCATTTGTTTATTATTCTGCTTTAAAGCTTTTTTTGCTAGTATAAAGGTTAAACTGCTTATAATAATAATGGCTACGCTTACGTAAAAAGCAGTCGGTAGATCATAATTACTTAACCAGTCTTTATCTTTTCGCTGTTTAGAACTTACAATAAAGGCGCTTATTAATGCCGAAAACGACATTACTAAAGATCCTACACCAAACCACAACATCATTTTCTTTGATCTGGCTGTTTTTTCCTGTTGTGTTCCTTCTGTTAAATCCATCTATCTTAAAAATTTATCTGCAACATATATAATCTGCAACATGGTAATATAAAACACACTAGACAACATTAATTGTTTAGCAGTCTTTACAGTTCTTTGTTTAAAAAGTCTGACTGCATAAGCTAACATTACCATTCCTAATAAAAAAACCAATATTGCTCCCACAATGGATAGTTTTAAATCTCCTGTAAAGCCAAACACTGGGATTAGGGAAACTAAAACCGTCCAAACACTGTACATTATAATTTGTACAGCAGTTCCTTTGTCTCTTTTTCCTGTTGGTAGCATAAAAAAGCCTCCTTTTTCATAATCTTCATACAAAAACCAACCTATAGACCAAAAGTGAGGAAACTGCCAAAAGAATTGTATGGCAAATAATGTCCCTGGCTCAATACCAAACTCGCCACGTGCTGCTACCCAACCTAACATAAATGGAATAGCTCCTGGCAAAGCTCCTACAAAAACAGACAAAGGCGTTTTGGTTTTTAAAGGTGTGTAAACACTTGTATATAAAAAAATGGAGATTGCTCCCCACATTGCTGTTTTCGGGTTAATGCTATAAAGCGTTATAATACCAAGAATCGTAAACGCTGTAGCAATAATAAATGCGGTATTAACAGACATACGTCCAGCAGGAATAGGTCTGTTTTTTGTTCTATCCATTAAAGCGTCTAAATCTCGCTCAATAATTTGATTGTAAGCATTAGATGCACCTACCATAAAGTAACCGCCAAGTGCCAAAAGTAGAAGCGTTGTGTAATCTATGGCGATAGCCCCTAATAGATAACCTGCAAGTGCAGAAAAGACAACACTAATAGATAATCCCATTTTGGTGATTTCCTTAAAATCTGTTAACGCAGAAGTTTTTGATAAAGGAGATTTTGTGTTGCTCAATTCTTGTTGATTGTCCTATTCTTAGCGACCGCAAAGATACTTTGAAAAAAAGTTTTCACCAACGCAATACAAAACTTTAATAATTGCAATTTTAAAAATCGTTATACCAGTTAAAAAGATCAGTTCTTAGACCTATACTAAACCAAAGGGTGTTTGAATCTGTTGTTGTTGAAGTAATTGTTTGCGGATTAAAATCTCTATAAATAATATTAGTAAAGAGTTTTAGGTTGGTTTCTGGATTTAACAAATAGCCTGCCTGTAGCTCTGTCATAAAGCTATTGGTTTTATTACCTTGACCAATTGTTATACCTGTATCGCCAACACGATTGTTTTCGTTGGTATAAATGTCTCCTCCGTAAGCAAAACTATCTTCATCGGTATTAAAATCAAATCCTCTCTGACCGATGATAAACTTTGCGTCTGCAAACCAACGCTTGTAATTATAACGACCAATCAAGACCAATTCCCTAAAGTTAGCACCCCAAAGATGAGCCATCGGTTGATTAAAATGACCATAGTTTAATATTTCAGTATTATGGGAGTAGGTATATGGTCTTACTTGATTGTACTCAGCTTGAAGTAATAAATTATCTACTTTGAAGGCATTAAAATATTTGGCTCCTAGCTGAAAACCAAATTTATTCTTCCAGCTTTTATTACCACCTGTAACATCACCCAACGAAAATTCATCTAAGATGAACTGACCATAAAGATTTACTTTGTTATTCCATTTGTATTTAGCACTTAAACCTAAAATAGCATTTCCGGCACCTTGTCCTGTTTGAAACTCTATAGCCCTGAAAAAGATTATCGGATTAAGATAATTAACATCAAAACCTCGTCCATTAGTGTCTGCCCACATTACGGATTCAAACAAACCTATATTAAGTCTTTTAGAAACATTCCAACTTAGGTAATG
>JAGQZO010000054.1:5239-6822 GCA_020435515.1 Winogradskyella sp.
AGCGAACGGTAACCATCGCCAATAAAATTTTTACCATGACCAAACTGAATGTTTAAAAAATCTGCTGGTGTGTAAGACAAGTAGGCTTCTGCTACAGGATAATCATAAGAATTCTCTTTAAACCCTTTACCAATACCTCGACCTGGTATTATGGCTGGGTCTGGACCAAAAGCTCTAAGGCTCTCGGCATAGTTGTTAAAATAGTCTGCAAACCTACCTTGACTTTCATAAATTGAAGTTGATAGGTTAAATCGTTTGCCCAATCCTGCTTGGATAAAAACACCTCTTGTATTGTTCCAAGTGCCATCATCTCCTTCCGTTTCACCACCAAGTTGCAAGTCAACAATTGGGTCTAACGTAAACCAATAATCCTTTCCTTGAACTTGAACCAAATGCTCATTATACAATTTTCTACCAAACCAACTATCGGTTTCTTTAGTTAAACTTTCCTTTTCCGCTTTAATATCATAGTATTTTGAAACATCTTTATAAATGAAAGGCTTTGCTGCGGTATGGCTGTTAGTGCCAATAACATTCATCTCATCATCAAAGCGTGCATAATACGAATGTGTAAAAGGAATATTTAATTGGCTCGTATATTCTAGTTTTTCGTAAGGCTTAAGACCTGCATTAACCTTATCAAATTCATCTGACAAGGTAGTATTTAAGCTATCACTGTATTTTTGATTGATATTTTTTGAAATTCCCTCCTCATCATTCAGAATTTCTTTTGCAGGCTTCACTAAGGGTATAGCAATACTTAAACTGTATTGAACAAAAGTGGGCTTACCATTGTAGCTCGCAGGTTTTATTTTCGGAAGAGAGTCAAAAACACGCTTGGCTTCTTCCTTCAGTTCATCATACAAAGCATCAACATAGATTACTTTAAACTCACCCTCTTTATTGACTTCGAAAAGAACCTGCATATCACCTTTGTAGGTTTCATCATTTACAATTTGAGGCACTTTGAAGTTCTCATAAATAAAATTATTTAAGGTAAAATTAAAGCAAGACTTTAATTGATTTACAGTAAGTGAATCACATTCGCTAAATACAGGGGGCTTTTCATAAGTTGAAAGCGTTTGAGCATTCCCAAAAAAAGAAATTAATAAAACAGTAACAAGCCAAATATGCTTCATAAAAAAGACTAATTTTTTAGTGCTTGGAAAGATACTTATTTTTTTTAGTAACCCTAAAACAAAAAACCGTTACCAAAGGATAACGGTTTTAATTATTAAATCATTATTAAGAGTACACTTAATTTCTGACCATGAACTTGATAGGTAGATTATATATGACTCCAACTGGTTTATTCTGCTGATAACCAGGTGTCATACTTGGTATTTTATCAATAACACGCTTAGCTTCTTTTTCTAATACTGGATGTGGTGTTCTAATTTTAACATCAGTAATGTTGCCATTTTTATCTACTGTAAATTGTGTTTGGATTTTCTGTAAACCAGATATACCATGCTCACTAGCAATGTCTGTATTAAACCTTTTGCTGACCAACTTAGTTATTTTATCAGACATACATTTTCTTTTGTCCTCATTGGTTTTCTTTTTTTCGCAGCCAGGGTAAA
>JAGQZO010000055.1:0-4918 GCA_020435515.1 Winogradskyella sp.
GCCATTTTTGTGAATCAAAAGGTTTCTCTAAATTATTAATTAGAATAAACGCTATAATTATAGCCACTAAAAAGAACAGACCTATTTTACCAATTCCTTTTAGTTTTATCATGCCTAATATTTCAATTTGCTATTAAGTATATATCAGTAAACCTACAATCTTTGATAAACCCATCTGTAATTAGCTGAAGTTGGCTCAATTACTAAATTATCACCTTGGAAATATGCTATTGATTGAACATCATTAGGACTACTGTAAATTTCATAGTCTCCACCTGATCTTCTCCACAGAGATAAATCAAAAATAGATGAACACTCCGCAGGTGTATTATTCGAATCTATATATCCTCCTAAAAGCTCATTATTACTTTTAAATTCAGTGTAATAATATTGGGAACATCCAACATCAACTGAAAGATCAGATTCATAACGTTCTATCATTTGCCATTGTCCAATAATCATATCTGGGTTTTCATCTGAACTAGAACAGGAATTGAGTAAACTAACAATAATTGTAATAAAAAATACTTTCTTCATAATTGTCTAAATTACTTGTTTATACTTACCCAACAATATTCACAATCTTACCAGGCACCACAATCACCTTTTTAGGTGTGCGACCTTGTAACTGCTCTTGTGTTTTGTCGTAAGCTAAAACCGCTTTTTCAATCTCATCTTTGCTCATATCTAATGGTAATTCTAAAGTAAAGCGCATTTTACCATTAAATGAAATCGGATAGTTTTTAGAACTTTCTACCAAATACTTTTCTTCAAATTTTGGGAAAGGTGCTGTTGATATAGATGCTTTATGTCCTAGTTGTTCCCATAATTCTTCGGCAATATGTGGTGCATAAGGTGACACTAAGACCAATAATGGCTCTAGTATGTGTCTACTCGTACATTTTTGTGCCGTTAACTCATTTACAGCAATCATAAATGTAGATACAGACGTATTAAACGAGAAATTCTCGATATCTTCTTCTACCTTTTTAATGGTTTTATGAAGTGTTTTTAAGTTATCCTTTGTTGGCTCCACTTCGACTTCGCTCAGTGACCCATCCATAAAAGGAACATAGAGTTTCCATAATTTTTTAAGGAAACCGTGTACACCTGTAATACCGGCTGTATTCCAGGGTTTGTATTGCTCTAATGGGCCAAGGAACATTTCATACAAACGTAAACTGTCTGCTCCATATTGCTCGCAAATCTCATCTGGGTTTACAACATTAAATTTCGATTTGGACATTTTTTCAACCTCTCTTAAGGTTAAAAATTTATTATCCGAACAAATAAATTCAGCGTTTTTATATTCTGGTCTCCAATTCTTGAATTCCTCAACTATTAGTTCATCCGTATACTTAATATTTGAACCTTCTCCTATAGTTTTTAAGTGAGAAATATCCGCGTGTAAAGATTGATATTGAAATTCAATCTTTTCATTCAAAAATTCGATTATTTCCTCATTTGACATTGGGTTTAACAAATCGATAATTAAAGGGTCATTCCCAAATATTTCAATTAACTTATTATGATGAAGTAATGGTAATTCCTGTTTTATCCAATCTAAAATTTCTTTCTCTAAAGAAGAATCTTTAAATGTCACACCAACTTCAAGAGTATCTCTATAACTTTCAAATATAGGCTTATGCTTAATTGGATGCCATCTTGTTAATCCATAGCCTTCCAATTTAACATACGAAAGTCTTCTATAAACAAAAGCACTAGTCCCAAGTATCATTCCTTGATTAATCAGCTTTTTAAATGGCTCATCAACTCCAACAAATCCTCTATCGTATAAAAACTTTACCCAAAAACGTGAGTACAACAAATGACCCGTAGCGTGCTCACTACCACCAATGTATAAATCTACGTTTTCCCAATATTTTAGAGCCCCTTCAGTTGCAAAGGCTTCTCCTCTATTGGATTGTTCTTCCATATAACGGAAGAAGTACCAAGAGCTGCCTGCCCAACCTGGCATGGTGTTGAGTTCTAGTGGGTAAAAACCATTAGATTCTGAAACAAGTTCAGAATGACAAACCGAGTTTGTATTAGTGTCCCAAGCCCAAACGTCTGCACGACCTAATGGTGGCTCACCCTCTTCGGTTGGTAAGTATTTTTCAACCTCTGGTAAGGTTAATGGCAAATGTTTTTCGTCTATCATTTGCGGCATACCATCCTTGTAATACACAGGGAATGGTTCGCCCCAATAACGCTGACGACTAAACACCGCATCACGCAAACGGTAATTGGTTTTGCCTTCGCCTTGACCAATTTTTTCTAATGCTTCGATTGCTTTTTTAGTGGCCTGCTTGTAGTTTAACCCGTTTAGGAAATCGCTATTGGCAATCTTAACGTTATCCTTAGACGCAAAGGCTTCTTCAGAAATATCAACACCTTCAAAAATATTAGGAATTGGGATATTAAAATGCTTAGCAAAATCGTAATCGCGCTGGTCTCCACAAGGCACGGCCATAACCGCACCTGTTCCGTAGCTTGCCAACACGTAATCGCCTATCCAAATCGGAATGGGTTCTTTGGTAAATGGATGCTCAGCATAAGTTCCTGTAAACACACCTGAAATGGTTTTTACATCTGCCATACGGTCGCGCTCACTGCGTTTTGCAGTGGCTTCTATGTAAGCTTCTACCTCAGCTTTTTGTTCTGCTGTGGTGATTTGAGATACCAACTCGTGTTCTGGTGCTAAGGTCATAAAGGACACTCCGAAAATGGTATCTGGTCGTGTGGTGAAGACTTCGATTTCCCATCCTAAATCCTTCCCAGAGGAAAGGACTTGCTTACTGTTGATTGATTCTCTTTGTGCAAGCGCTTCTTCTATTTTAATTAAAACGGAATCTATATCTCCTAAAACTTCTTCATTTTTGAATCTTATGACTTTGTAATAATCATTTTCTAATCTTACTGTTCTTTCTTCATCGGCTTCAATTTGATAATCGTGTATTTTACCATCCACTTCAACGATTAACTTTTTATCCAAGCAAACAAAATCAACAATATAGTCACCAATTAAATGTTGTTGTCTAAACTTAACACCTAATTTTTTCCCTTTAAGTTGAGCCCATAGAGCCGCCTCAGCATCTGTAGGATTCGCTCTCATTTCTTTAGCTCGTTCAATGAGCAAGTGAGAATTATTCCCACCGGTCATATAACCGGGAACTTTGTCAACTCCCTTTCCTTCGGAAAGGGTTGGGGATAGGACCTTAAACTTTACACTTGCACCAACCGATTTACCAATCCAGTTTTTTTGGATGTCTTTTAGGGCATCGGTCCAATCAATCGTATCTAAACCTTGAAGCAAACGCTCGGCATAAGCCGAAATACGCATACTCCATTGGGTCATTTTTTTACGGATAACAGGATGCCCACCGCGTTCCGAAACTCCGTTTACAATTTCGTCATTGGCTAAAACGGTTCCTAGCGCAGGACACCAGTTCACTTCGGTTTCTGCTAAATAGGTTAATCTGTATTTTAAAAGAATACGTTGTTTCTCAGTATCTGAAAAAGCGTTCCATTCTTCAGCTGTAAATGGATTAATATCGTCATCACAGGCAGCGTTGATGTTAGTATTTCCTTCAACATTAAATCTCTCGATCAAGGTGTCAATAGGTTCAGCTTTGTTACTATCATAGTTGTACCACGATTCAAATAACTGAATGAAAATCCACTGTGTCCATTTGTAATATTCCGGATTACTGGTTCTAACTTCCCTACTCCAATCGAATGAAAACCCGATTTGGTCTAACTGACGACGGTAGGTTTTTATATTAGCCTCCGTAGTTACTGCAGGATGCTGACCTGTTTGTATCGCATACTGCTCTGCTGGTAAACCAAAAGAATCGTAGCCTTGTGGGTGCAACACATTAAACCCTTTATGACGTTTATAACGTGCATAAATATCGCTGGCAATGTAGCCGAGCGGATGCCCAACATGCAGACCTGCACCACTTGGGTAAGGGAACATATCTAATACGTAGTATTTTGGTTTGTCGCTGTTGTTAGAGGCTTTAAAGGTTTCGTTTTTTGCCCAGTAGTCTTGCCACTTTTTTTCTATGTCGTTGAAGTTGTATTTCATAGTCTATTGTTCAATCTAGCTGTCATTGCGATGCTGATATTTTTGTCAGCAGTGGCAATCTTTTCAATTTAAGAGATTGCTTCGGTCGTTCCTCTCTCGCAATGACGATAACGAGGGCAAATTTAGTGGTATTACAACACAATTAAAAACTAAACGTTGTATTACTCTACATAAGCATTTTCTTTTTTATTTTTACACCATTAATCCACACTTTATGGCATCATCTTTTGACAAGTATCAAAAACGAAAATTGATTTCCTCATACATCTCTGTTGTTATCAGTATTGCTTTGGTTCTGTTTTTGCTAGGCTGCTTAGGCTTACTGGTGATTAACTCCAAAAAAGTGGCTGATCATTTTAAAGAACAAGTGGTGATGACGATTTATTTAAACGATACCGCAAAGGACGTAGAGGTGAATCAGTTAAAGAAAAGCTTAGCAATGGCAGAGTATTCTAAAGAAGCCACCTATGTTTCTAAGGAAGAAGCTGCGGAACTAATGAAAGCCGAAACAGGTGAGGATTTTATGGATTTTGTTGGTTATAATCCGTTGAAAAATTCGATTGATGTGTATTTGAAGGCTGATTTTGTAACCACAGAAAAACTAAGCGAAATCTCTGAAAGTCTTTCAGCCAAATCATTTATTGAAGAAATAAGATACGATAATGATCTTGTAGAACTGATGAACGATAATGTAAAAAAGATTAGTTTTTGGGTATTAATCATTAGTGGTTTGTTTACGCTCATTGCTGTATTATTGATTAATAGCTCTATTCGTCTGGCTGTATATTCAAAGCGGTTTATTATTAAAACCATGCAAATGGTTGGTGC
>JAGQZO010000055.1:5012-17568 GCA_020435515.1 Winogradskyella sp.
TTGTACTCTACTATTTAGATTTAACCTTTCCAGAATTAGAACTCCTTAGAAATACCGTAATGATTGTAGGTCTTTTTGTGGGAGTTTTTGTTTTGGGTGTTATCATTACCTGGATTAGCACCTTTATTGCCACCCAACGATTCTTGAATTTAAAAACGGATCAGTTGTATTATTAAATTTAGATTCTCTTAACGCAAAAGTTTTAAATAAAACTATTACTTTGCAATCATAATCCAATTCACATGGGAGAAAAAAAACGCAAAGAACAATCTAAAGCAGAGTTTATCTTCGGAAAAAAGAACTACAAATTCATGCTAATCGGTTTAGCATGTATTGTTATTGGTTTTATCCTGATGTCTGGTGGTGGTAGTGATGATCCTAATGTTTGGAATCCTGATGTGTTTAGCTGGAGACGTATTCGATTGGCACCAACTTTAGTCCTTATTGGTTTTGGATTTCAGGTGTATGCTATCCTTTTGAATCCTGATAAAGACTCCAAAAAATAAAATTCTACTTTAATTTTAATAATCAGCATTTCAATTTTGATACATTTGCCGTATGGAAGTTATTGATGCTATTATCTTAGGTATTGTACAAGGACTCACAGAGTTTTTACCTGTATCCTCTAGTGGTCATTTAGAATTAGGAAAATCCATTCTTGGTGACAATTCTTTACCAAAAGAAAGTCTATTATTTACAGTAGTACTTCACTTTGCAACTGCACTTAGTACTATTGTTATTTTTAGAAAAGATATTCTTGAAATCATAAAAGGTATCTTGAAATTTGAATGGAACGAAGATTTACAATTTCTAAGCAAAATTGTAATCTCCATGATACCTGCTGTAATTGTTGGTTTGTTTTTTGAAGAACAACTCGAAGCACTTTTTAATGGTAATATCTTACTTGTTGGCATTATGCTTATTATTACAGCAATTCTTTTATTCCTTGCCGATAGAGCTAAAGACACCAACAAAAGTGTAACTTTTAGCAACGCTTTTGTAATTGGGATTTCACAAGCTATTGCTATGTTACCTGGTATCTCACGATCTGGAGCCACGATTTCTACTTCTGTGCTTTTAGGAAATGATAAAACCAAAGCTGCTCGTTTTTCATTTTTAATGGTAGTGCCGTTAATTTTTGGGAAAATTGCTAAAGATATTTTAGGAGGAGAAATCACATACGATAGTGCCAACTTCACAACATTAAGTATTGGATTCATTGCTGCTTTTGTAGCAGGATTATTTGCTTGCAAATGGATGATTGCTTTGGTAAAGCAAAGTAAACTCACTTACTTTTCTATCTACTGCATCATAGTCGGTCTTATTGCAATAATCTGGTCATTTGCATCATGAAAACTTTAGAAGATTACAAAGAAGGTCAGGTTTTATTGATTGACAAACCTCTAACCTGGACTTCATTTCAGGCTGTTAACAAACTACGTTGGGCTATTAGAAAAGCTTATGGCATAAAGAAAATAAAGGTTGGCCATGCTGGTACTTTAGATCCGCTTGCCACAGGTTTATTGGTAATCTGTACTGGCAAAATGACCAAACAGATCAACACCTTTCAAGGTCAGGAAAAAGAATACACTGGCACCTTCGTGGTTGGCAGCACCACAGCATCCTACGACTTGGAAACTGAAATTGATGCTACGTTTCCAATAGCGCATATTACCAAAAAGTTAATCCACGACACCACTAAACAGTTTATTGGTAAGATAGAACAATTTCCACCCGTGTTTTCTGCCATTAAGAAAGATGGTAAACGCTTGTATGAATTTGCCAGAGCTGGTGAAGCTGTAGAAATTAAGTCGAGAGAAATTGAAATTTCTGAATTTGAGATTACAGAAATTAAAACTTTAGAAAAGAACTTAGAAGTCAATTTTAGAGTGGTTTGCAGTAAAGGCACCTATATTCGTTCGCTGGCAAATGATTTTGGAAAAGCCTTAAATTCAGGAGCCCATTTATCGGTTTTAAGACGCACACGCATAGGTGATTTTGAGGTTAAAAACGCAGTTAGCCCAGAAGATTTTATAGCCACCCTTCCTTTAGAATAATACTTTAATCTAGGCTTAATAACTGTGATTTAAACTTTTTCATGGTTATATTCGTATATCTATACACAACATTAATCATATCTTTTGAAGTTTATAGAACAATATAAAGCAGGTATTATTACGTTTCTAATTACAGGAACTGTAGTGTTAGGCATGTTCAGTTTTCAACTAAAACAAAAAGGGGAACTCATTACTGAAAGCTATTACGAAGTCTTACCGGAACCAGAAATTACAGAAGAAGAGAAAGAATTATTGGAAGCTATAGCTGGCAAATCTACCAATAAAGCCTTTAACGAAGACCAAGAGTACAAAGACATGATGCGTAATTTTAAGACTGTAAGCTCCAATGATTTTGAACGAACAACTAAAGCTTTAGAAGAAGCCAAAACCAATGACGTTTTAGAAGAAACCAACATCACCCAGTCTTATGCCAATAGCAATGCTTACGCCTTAAATTCTAAAGAAACCGAATCTTATAAAAAACTTCAGGAAGAACTAAACAAGCGTCTTGAAAACAAAAAAAAAGCAGACGAACATGCCAAGACCAAAAGTACACTGACGTATTCCTTAGTGGGTAGAACTATGCAAGACTACGATATTCCGCGTTACTTATGCGAAACAGGTGGAAAAATAGTGGTAAATATTGTAGTAAATGGAAATGGCAAAGTGACTGACGCTACAATAAATGGCTCTTCAAACTCTAACAACGAATGCCTAATTAATCGTGCATTGGAATATGCTAAAGAGGTTCAATTTGATTCCTCTAGCAAAACCAAACAAATTGGTACAATTACTTTTTTGTTTAGAGGGAAGAATTGACTTCGACTCACTTCGACTTCGCTCAGTGACCGAAGCTCAGTCACCAATTCGATTACGCTCAGCCAGCTATAATTTAACTTAAAAGGTTAACCAAGTCTTCAACAGTAGATTGCCCCTTATCCTTGTTATACCAACGCTGTAAATCTTCTTTAAACTCTGGTGTTAATTTGCCATACTGAGCTTTGTAAACATTTACCATTTCGGTAGCTAAACTAGGTCTTGGTCCAAATGTATTAATCACTTCGTTGGTTTCATTATCAATCATAATGAGCTTGGGTATCGCTTTACCACCATTGGTTAAAAACTGATTCATTAAATCTTCATGCTCGTCTCTCAAAACAATTCTATAATCAATACTATTATTTTGCTCTGCCACTTTATTAATCACAGGCATAATGTGTGCTGCGTCACCGCACCAACTTTCGGTTAGCACCAACCAGGTTACATTTAAAGAGTACTCCTTTACTTTTTTGATAGCAGCATCTGAGAGTTTAACCGTTTTATCCCAGCGCTTCATACGTTGGTCATTCATTTTTGTGTACGCAATTAACGCTTCTGTTTTTTCATTGCCAGTTGTAGATTGTTGCTCAACAAGAGAAGCAACCAAAGTTCGGTATTGAATATAGCTCATTGATTTATTTAAGCTTTCTTTGATGGTATCAGTAATCATTGTGTTTTCTAAAATTTCCATGCTAACTCTTTTTGTAACCTACATTTAAATAAAATTCGTCAATTTATTGCGCATCAAACTTTTTATAGATTGTAAATTTGCGACAAAAATAGTTTGTATTATCCATAAATTATGTGACACTTGTTACCTTAGTAGAATAAAATTGTAAACCTTACAAAATGAAAAAAATAAACTGGATATCGGTTTTAAGTATGTTAAGAACGATAGCCCTTTTAATCTGGGTACTAGCTTTTTTTAGCTTCAAGTTCGGTTGGTTTGATGATTCAGAATTTATAACCTCTAAACTTGTTAAAGACATAAGAAACCTTGGTGTTATTTCATATTTGATACTCTATCTTTTTGAACTAAGACTAACCGTTAAACAAAAAAATGATGAAATTGCTAAGTTGAAAACAAAGTTACTAGTCTATGAAAAATAAAACGCACAAGTGCGGTTGGTGCCTTAGAGATCCGCTTTACGAAGCCTATCATGACGAGGAATGGGGCGTTCCTGTTTATGATGATGCTACTATTTTTGAATTTTTAATTCTTGAAACCTTCCAGGCTGGATTGAGTTGGATTACTGTTTTACGTAAACGCGACAACTTTAGAGAAGCTTTTGATAATTTCAACTATAAAAAGATTTCAAAATACAATCAAGATAAGATTGAAGCACTTCTTCAAAATGAAGGGATTATTAGAAATAAATTAAAGGTGAATGCTACTGTTACCAACTCACAAGCCTTCATGAAAATTCAAGATGAATTTGGTACTTTTTCAAAATATATTTGGGGTTTTGTAGACGGAAAACCTATAAAGAACAGCTTAGAAAATTACAAGAATGCTCCTGCAAATACAGGACTTAGTGACAAAATTAGCAAGGATCTCAAAAAACGTGGGTTTAAGTTTGTTGGTACAACAGTAATCTATGCACACATGCAAGCTACAGGTATGGTTAACGACCATGAAGTTTCTTGTTTTAGGTATAACGAAGTTTAAGTAAAATGAAAATTAAATTACTGCTAGTTTTAATGTGTATATCACAATTCGTTTTTAGCCAAACCAAAAACGAAAAAGAAGAACGCATATCAGAATCTGAATTTCCTGAAGCTGCCATTGAGGTTATAAAAAGTCTTCCTGATGATTGTAAACGTCTTAAATTTTACAAAGAAACCGATGGCAAAAAACAAAGCTTTGAGTTAAAATTTAAGTACAGAAGAACAAGTTATAGCCTAGAATTTTCTGATGATGGAATTATTGAAGATCTTGAGATTACAACCAAATTTAAAGACTTAAACAAGACTATTAACACTAAACTAAAAGACTATTTTACATCTACATTTACTAAACACAAAATCATAAAAGTACAAGAGCAATATGTGTATCGTTCAGAATTAAATGCAGTTAATTTTATAAACAACATATTAAACAACAGCTCTTCAGAAGCTCCAAATTTTGAGATTATTGCAGAGATTAAATCTGATAAAAATCGTGATATTAGAGAGTTTACGTTTAATTCATTAGGCGAATTTGTAAACTTCAGAACTTTAAATCCTACCTCCTACGAGCATGTCTTATATTAAAATCTGGTTAATTTTTTTAGCATGTTTCGTTGGGCTCAACGTGTCATGGTCTCAATCTAATTTTGAGGGTTTAGGTGAAACGGGTTTTGATATCAACACAGATGTCAGCAGTAACTACAAAGTAAATTTTGCCATACGGTCTCGCTACTATTTATACCAAGACAAAGACTTTAATTTTGAAAATAGGCAACTCGATTTTGTGCATTTTTCAACATTAAGTCTAGATTATAACCATTCCGTAAGTTTAGGAATACAATACCGAATTAGGGAATCTATTGATGGCGGAAGTAACGAGCTACGATTAACCCAACAGTTTAACTACACAAAAAAACGTGAAGCTTTACGCTTTGGGCACAGGGTGCGTTTTGAACAGCGCATTTTGGAGAACTTCACAATTCTAAGAACACGTTACCGTTTTGCTTTAGATTTTCCTTTAAACGGTGAAAAATTAGACATTGGTGAAGCCTATTTAATAGGTTCTATGGAAGCACTTATAAGCCATAATAAAAATTTAAAACCAGAACTAGATCATAGAACAACAGCACATATAGGATGGTTAATTTCAGACAAACTAAAAATTCAGTTTGGTATGGAGTACAGGTTTGAAGCCTTCAACCTTAACACTGAAGAAAAGTTATTTCTTTTAACCTCTGCCATTCTTAAGATTTAGAGAAACTTTAAAAATTCTGCTCTAGGAATATGTTTAGCACCTAAGCTTTCGAGATGTTTAGTATGTACTTGGCAATCTATTAAATTGTAATTAGAGTTTTGCACAAAGGTTATAAAACCAACCTTGCTGGCATTGCTAACTTTAGCAAACATACTTTCGCCACAAAACACTTTGTTACCTAAATCTACACCATAAAGTCCACCAACCAACTCATTATTTTGCCATACCTCAACAGATTTTGAATAACCTAATTGGTGTAATTTTAGATATGCTTCTACCATCTGGTCCGTAATCCAAGTACCATCTTGTCCTTCTCGTTTTGCTAAGGCACATTCTTCAATAACAGATTTAAAGTCTTTATTGACGGTTACCTTAAAAGTTTTTTTCCTTAAAATCTGCTTCATGCTTTTAGACACCCTTAAATCATTAGGATATAGTACAAACCTTGGGTCTGGCGACCACCATAGAAGAGGCTCTTCATCTTCAAACCAAGGAAAAATTCCGTTAGAATACGCATGAATCAAACGCTCTGGAGACAAGTCGCCTCCTATGGCTAACAAGCCTTCAAAAGTGGCTTCAGACACATCAGGAAAGGCTATTTTATCAGTTAAAAAGTGCATTAGTTAAGCTTTTTAGCGATTTTTACTGTTAAATAAAGGGCTTGGTTTTGATAGTATAAGAATTTTATTGATATTTGGCTTGATCTTTATTAAATAAATTTTTTGTTCATCATTGCTTTTTTTTAAGTTTGTTTGTGAAGGTCAAAACCTAAAACCACAATACTAAGTCCCAATTAACCATTGGGACTTTTTTATTAAAAATAAAAAAAGACTTGTTTTAAATTAAAACAAGTCTTTACTATTTTATTTCACCTTTTTAACTAGAAAGGCAAATCATCATGATCGTCTTCATTTAAATCACTTACAGGCTCAAATGCTTCAGTTGGTGGTACAGGAGGCATGTCTCCGCTAGGCCCATCAGCTTGTACAGCTTCAATTCTCCAACCTTGTATCGTATTGAAATATTTAGTCTCACCTTGTGGGTTTACCCACTCACGTCCTCTTAGGTTAATGCTAACTTTAACTTGCTGTCCTGCTTGATAGTTATCTAATAAATCTGTTTTGTCCTGAATGAACTCTATCATAAGGTGTTGTGGATATTGCTCTTCTGTTGTTACTACAACTTCTCTTTTTCTAAATCCATTGCTTCCAAAAGTTTGGGTCTCACCAATTACCTTAATACGTCCTTGTACTTCCATTTTTGTTTAATCTAAATTTTATTTTCCTTCTATATTAATTGAATTTACGAAAGTAATAACTTCCATGCACTTTCTACATCTCCATAGCTTAAATAATTTCTCGCCAACTTGTGTTTTTCTCTATGGGTTGCTGTTTTTAAGTTAGGATAACGCTCACTAATATCATCAACAAATTGTTTAACCTCATCCTTTGTCGGCAACTTGTCAACATTAGCCAACATCCCTAAATTATTCCCAGTTAAAATCATACTATTTCTAACGTGTTCTGGTAAATTATCGACACCTATACCCATAGTTTGAAGTGGCTTTGGAATTTCAAAAAATCCGTTTTTTGCCCTACTGTAATAACTCCCACCTGCTCTGGCTACTAAATCCAAAGCTTCTTGATTTATGGTGTTATCTTCATTAATTACGTCTTCTGAAATGTGAAGTTTTACAACCTCACAAATTACCAAATTCCCTGCTCCGCCTTCAGTTCCTAACTTTACAATCTCATTAACCTTACATTCCATTTGAATTGGAGATTCTGCAACTCTAAATGGTTTTATCTTATCTGAAGCCAACATTGTTAAACCCGCTTTTTCAAACTCATTAACACCTTGAGGGTACTCAGTGCTACTCAATGACATTTGGTGTACAATATCATAATTTACCACATTAATCACTACTTCGTTAACCTCTTCAACATTATCTAAGGTATGTTTAGTGGTATTATCTCTAACGCGTCTTGCAGGAGAAAAAATCAATATTGGCGGATTTGCACTAAATACATTAAAGAAGCTAAAGGGTGACAAATTAGGATTACCGTCTTTATCTATTGTACTAGCAAATGCAATGGGTCTTGGCGCCACTGCGCTAAGCAAATAACCGTGCAATCTGCCCGTTGACAAGTCTTTTGGATTAAATGAAATCATGTAGCCTGCTGGTTTTCAACAAATATAATTATATTGGTTTGCTAGAGAAAATGTTTATCACTGTATGTAAACAATATTATTAACAGTTTTACATTATATTTAAAAAGAAATTGCAATAACTAATGACCATTAGCTCAAACCGAAATCTTATCCGTTGGATTATTATTTTCTCTTCTTTTATTATTGTATCTCTTATTCTTTGGAATACGTACTCATTTTTTCAAAAATTTAAAGCCGAAGAAAGAAATAAAATGCAAAATTGGACTTTTGCTTACCCTGAATATTCTAAATTTTTTTATGAAGATAATGTAGAATTTAATGAAATAGCAGACAAAGTAGTTACAGACACAACAGTAACAACTCCTATGTTATTGCTAGATGAAAACAACAAAATTATAACCTACAGGAATATTGACAGTAGTAAATTGGAGAATCCTCAAGCTATTGAAAAGCTACTCAATAAATTGATTTCTCAAAATAAACCCTTTGAAGTTGCCTTAGCAGAAAATAAAAAAGGAAAGTTATACTATGGCAACTCACCTCTATTAAATAAACTAAAATACTATCCACTAGCACTACTATTAATTATTTTACTCTTTGCCGCTGTAGTTTATTTCTTTTACAGAAGCACTAAAACTGCTGAACAGAATAAACTATGGACAGGAATGGCAAAAGAAACGGCACACCAAATCGGTACTCCCTTGTCTTCTTTGGTAGGCTGGGCAGAAATTTTGAAAACTGAAAATGTAAATCCAGATTATATTGCTGAAATTGAAAAAGACATAGACCGTTTACAAACCATTACAGACCGTTTCAGTAAAATAGGTTCTGCACCAACTTTGGAAACTTTAGATGTTGTTGAAGTTACCATATCCTCATACGAATATTTAAAATCGAGATCTTCAAAACTCATTAATTTTGAAATTGAACATCCTGATACGGAAATCCCAGTAAAGCTTAATGCCCAATTATAC
Source organism: Winogradskyella sp. (assembly GCA_020435515.1). Taxonomy (GTDB): domain Bacteria; phylum Bacteroidota; class Bacteroidia; order Flavobacteriales; family Flavobacteriaceae; genus Winogradskyella. The sequence goes on from JAGQZO010000055.1 coordinate 13,958, forward strand.
AGTTGGACCATTGAAAACTTAGTGAAAAATGCCATTGATGCCATGAAGGGTAAAGGAGACTTAAAATTAAATATCTCCCAAGTCGAAAAACAAGTCTTTATAAGTATCGCAGATACAGGTAAGGGCATCCCAAAACAACTATTCAATAAAATTTTTGAACCTGGTTTTACTACAAAAAAACGTGGCTGGGGACTTGGTTTATCTTTAGCCAAACGAATAATAGAGGATTATCACAAAGGGAAAATAAAGGTTATTCTATCTGAATTGGATAAAGGAACCACGATACAGATTACTCTGAAAACTATTTAAAAATGCGCTGCAATCTTAGAAGCTATAGTCTCAAATTCCTCGGGTGTTAATTTTTCCTTATGAATAAAACGTGCATTCTCCATTGTATGAAGTGGTATTAAATGCACATGCACATGCGGCACCTCTAAGCCTATCACAGACATACCAATACGTTCGCAAGGTATTACTTTTTCTAACGCTAAGGCCACACGCCTAGAAAATTGCATTAAACCCAAGTACGTTGACTCATCCAAATCAAAAATTTTATTTACTTCCTTTTTGGGAATACAAAGTGTGTGACCTTTAGAATTTGGATTAATGTCTAAAAAAGCATAAAAATCTTCAGTTTCTGCAACTTTGTAAGAAGGAACCTCCCCATTAATAATTTTTGTAAAAAGTGTAGCCATTGTTAGAATTTTTCAATACCCATTAAAGATAAAAAGATTCCTTAATTAAGGAATCTTTTATATGTCTTATAATTTGATATTTTTGCCTTCGCAGATCTTTATTACCTTGATATCTCTAAAATATCAAACTTCATTATTCCATTTGGTACTTTAATTTCTGCCACATCTCCAACAGATTTACCCAGTAAACCTTTACCTATTGGTGAGCTTACGGAAATTTTACCAGAGGCTAAATCTGCTTCACTCTCTGCTACTAAAGTATAGGTCATTTCCATACCATTGGTTTGGTTTTTTATTTTCACTTTTGATAAGGCCAAAACCTTAGAAGTGTCTAGTTGAGATTCGTCAATAACACGAGCGTTTGCCAAAGTCTCCTCCATCTTAGAAATTTTCATCTCTAACATGCCTTGTGCTTCTTTAGCTGCATCGTACTCAGCATTTTCACTTAAATCACCTTTATCCCTAGCATCAGCTATAGCTTGTGACGCTTTTGGGCGCTCTACATCTTTAAGATAATTCAATTCTTCTCTTAATTTTTTTAATCCTTCCGCTGTGTAATAAGATACTTTACTCATAATTCATTCGTTTTAATAAAAGATGCTGAAGTAACATTTCGACAAGCTCAATGCAACGATTCAGCATAAAAAAAATCTCGCGTCAACGAGATTACTTTGCAAATATATAAAATATTTACCGCATAGTTTAAATAATTGTAAATTGAGCCTCAAAATTTAAGATGAAAAAACTGATTGTAATTCTCTCATTAATAGTAATATCGTGTGGTAGCGACGATAACATTAATAGCAACTGTAACTTCTTATTTGATGCAGGTGTGAATCTGACTGTAAACACTAATTTACCTCAATTTAACCAACTACAATTTAATGGTAACGGTGTCTATGTTGCAAACCAAGGAAATAACGGCATTTGGTTATACCGTTTAACCTCTTCAACACTTTATGCTTGGGATGCAGCAGATCCAAGTCATGCGCCTGCTGCCTGCTCTACATTAACAGATTCTGGTACAGGTGATATTGTTGTATGTGGTTGCGATGATGCCAATCAATACAATCTATCTACAGGTTTCGGTTTTGAAGGAAATACATTACCCTGTACATTAAAACCTTATAGAGTTGACGACTTGGGAAATGGTCAGTATTTGGTTTCTAATTAAAAATTCAAAGTCATACCAACCAAAAAGTTAGTGGTGGCTTGTGGATAAAAACCTGATCCTTCAATAGTTGTAACCACATTAGGATCTGACCATGTATCATCAAAAGTATAATAGTAACCGTTAGAAATATACTTTACATTAAATATATTATTGACCAATCCTGTGAACACTATAGAATCAAAAATAGGTTCAGATTCCTCAATTCTCTGAAATGACAATTTGTAACTAATATTAAAGTCGTTAATAAAATATCTGTCTAGCTTAGAAGTATCAGCTTCAGTATTGCTCATATATTGCTCACCAACATATTTACTTAATAATGCCATTTGTAAATCTTGTACTGGTTGAAATACAATTGCATTAGCCGCTACAAGTTCTGGTGAAAACGAAATATCTGTTTTGCCTAAGTTTTGTAATTCTCCATCAAAATTGATGATGGTTTCTTTATTTTTATTAGAGCTCAACGTTACATTAGGTTGTAAGGTTAATTTTGGTGTTACTGGAATTACAGCTTCTAACTCTAAACCTAAACGGTAGCTCTCACCACTATTAGTACGTATTGGATTACCAACATCATCTAACTGACCAGACAATACCAATTGCTCATTATACAACATGTAGTAAGCATTGGCATTAAACGTAAAGTTCCCGTTTTTGTGTCTCCAGCCTAATTCAAAATCGTTAAGCTGCTCTGGCTCAACATCGTTATTGCTTTCAAAATCGGTGCGGTTTGGTTCTCTGTTGGCTCTAGCATAAGAGAAATAAAGACTGTTACCTGCATTTAAATCATACGTTATACCTGCTTTTGGATTGAAGAATATAAAATCTTTATCAACTTCAAAATCTACTAAATCAGACGTATTTCCGAAGGTTTTATAAGTTACATTTCTAACTTGTAAATCTCCGTACAGACTTACTTTATCATTCAGCTTATAGTTAGCTTTAGAAAAAACTGATAAATCATTTTTTAAGCTATTACCATTGTAATAACGGTCTCTAATTTCGCTCTGACTCGCAAACTCTGCCCAAATAATTTCACCAAAATGATCACCATCGTAGTGACTAAAAAAGCCTCCAAAAATTAGATCGATATTGGTATTTTTATAGTTAGCTGTTGCGTTAATCACATAAAAATTATTGTCTAACCAACGACGACGTATAAGATCCGTAGTGTTAACCGTTTCACCATTAACGGTCAGTTCTTCAAAACCATAGGCTGAAAAGTCATCGTCCTCTCTAAACTGTTCAAAATAACCACGACCATAGGTATAGTTTAAGCCAATAGTTGTAGACCAGTTATTGTTGTAACGTTGATTCCAATGTAATTGATAATGATCTTGACTGTAGTTATCAACTTCATTATCATAAAATTGTATGTTGCCATCATCATCAGTATATATACCAGCAACATTAAAGGTTCTATCATTTCTTAACAAATCCAAATCTTCTAAACCATACCAAGCTTGATAGGTAACTTCTTTACCGCCAAATACAATGGCTTTAATTAAGGTGTTATCGTCTACATAAGCTCCTTGTAAGAAATACGATTTTAAATCTGCTGAAGCTCTATCAATGTAACCATCAGAACTTATATTAGACAAACGACCAGCAATTTCAAAGTGGTCATTCATAAGTCCTGTACTAAATTTTACCGTATGTTTTCTGGTATTAAAACTACCAAATGAGTTTGAAATTTCGCCATAAGCATCGTTTGAAACCGCATCCGTTAGCACATTAATACT
>JAGQZO010000056.1:0-2373 GCA_020435515.1 Winogradskyella sp.
GTATCTCCAATAGTGATATTATTCTGAATGTTATACACATCAATATCCATATTATAAAGATTTGTAGCGCCAGTGAATGAATTAGTACCATTAAAAGCATTGTTGGCTGGATTCAAAGGTGGATTGCTAATGACATTACCATTAATACTTAGTTGTTCATTAACGGCAAGAGATTGATCGCCTTCCCAAGCAATGAAACCAATTTTAGCATTTTCATTATCTAAAACATTAAGATTGTCTAGCGTGATACTTAAAAAAGTCGGAACACTTTGTAGACCATCATATACATTAAGTTGGTTTAAGGGTAAAGTATCGTCTTGGTAAATTATAGATATAGCCCAACCACCAAAATTTGTACCAGTAGGACAATATGGCGCGATAACACTATTAAGATCAAAATTTGAAATAGTATATGTGTCATTGCCTAGAGTAGTTACAATATCTGTAATATCAGAAAAAGCTGCAAAAAACACCCGATTGGCGTCCAATGCATCGCTAAAGGTACGTTCGGCAGTTATGGGTATGTCATTAATTGTTATATTAAAATCACCTGTTCCTGAGCCTGCCCAATAGAGATAGGCAGCAGCAATAGTTTGATCGGCACTTAGATTTAAATCAGCTGATGAAGTAGTAGCTATTGTGCAAGGTCCCGAAGGGCCATTTTCGGCAATATTCATGGTGTTACCTATGGCAACATAATCAAACCGTCCATTGAATTGTTGAAACAATGAGATGTCCTGTGCATTAAGAGAAGCAATTGCAGAAAACAGAACAAACCATATTGCTAAAAGTACTCTACCCAAATTGATTTAGTTGATAAAACTAAGTTACAATTTATATTCATCGCACCAAACTAAAATGGCTGGTAAAGACTCTGCCATCTTCTAGTTGTACTTTAAACCAATAATCGCTACTCGGCATTTTAGCTCCATTGTATGTCCCATCCCATCCACCACCAAGAGGATTGAGTTCTACCAATAGTTTGCCGTAACGGTCAAAAATTTGAATACTGGTGTTAGGTTGAAATTGACTACTAATGCCTTTGACTTGCCAAAATTCGTTGGTTCCATCACCGTCAGGCGTAAAGAACTTTGGAAACCCAATGACCGAGACCAATTCTTCAGCAATACCACAATCATTTTTATCTCTAACAAAAACGGTATATAGACCTGGTAGTACGTCTTCAAATACATTGGAATCTTGGTAAGGTCCATCAATAGTGTCCAAAGCATATTCATAATCACCTTCACCAGAAACTAAAACAGTAATCGTATTGTTATTGGAAGCATCCACAACTTCAATATTATCGATCGTGGCAATATTAGATGGTAAAACCGTAATGGTTCTGTCTTTAAAACATCCGTTAACGTTAGACACCCTAACATTGTAAGTGCCTGGAGCATCAACTTCTATGGTTGCCGTGCTTTCGCCAGTTGACCAATCGAATAAATAGTTACTCGGTGAGTCGTTAATTATTCCTGCATCTAAAACAATTGTATCTGGAAAACTATTAAGACAGTATAAGGTCTCGAACTCGGTTTCAATATCAGGAAGCTCGTAAACCGTGAGTTCAATTTCACTAATACCATAGCAAGCATTAGAGTTTTCAACACGAGCATAAATCGTTTGATTATAAGGAATAGTATTGGTAAAGTTCGTGCCAAGCGGATTAGATTCAATCAAAGCATCCTCGTATGTTTCATAATACTGAAGATCTAAACCAACAGGTGCACCAGCAAGTACAATGGCATTGGTGTCATTAAGGTTGAAAACTGCAAAACCATCTTCGTTACCATCATCATCGCACACGCCTAAACTAGCATTGTTAGAAGACGTAGTGCTCACTTCTAAAGAAACCTCACTAAAACTCACACAACCTGTGGTAGTATTGGTAACCCTCGTATAAACTATTTGTGGATTAAAGAAATTATCAAAAGCATCAGCATTAATTTCATTTTCTGCATTGCTAGCATCCATTTGCGATAAGTAATAAGTAACATTAGCATTTTGATCTCCGTTTGTAACTTCACTAGATATTTCATTAAGATTGAAAGTAGTAAAACCTTCGGGTATGCCATCTTCGTCACATTGAATTAGCGAAACATCATTAGCAATTGGCTTGGCAGCAACAATAATATCAAACGATGTATAACCAACACACCCAATATTTAAGTCTTCAATTCTTACAAAAATTTCAGTTGGAGTAGCTGTAGTATTTGTGAAAATTGTGGGTAAGGGAGAGGCATCAGCTTCTGCATCTGTTTGGGATAAATGGTAACTAATATTATAGTTAGCACCTAGAATACCATTAACAATCTCCTGTGTTTTAATATCAAAATCGAATGTGGTTTGCCCATTTTGATCGTCCCCATC
>JAGQZO010000056.1:2597-11830 GCA_020435515.1 Winogradskyella sp.
GCAACGTCACCTTGACCATTTATAATATCTTGAGTGAGTGTAGTGAGATCTATTTCCGTTATTAAATCATCAAAAGGAGATACATTGTCACATAGTTCCAAATCAGGAAGACTATCAATATTAGGATTTGCTAATAGTGGGTTGGATGGACTCTCAGGAAACGTTGCCGTACCAGTCCATTCTAGAGAAAAAGGACTATTGCCAACAGGCCTATCAATGACTAAAAAGTAGGTTTCGCCAGCGAGTACGTCTAAGTCGCTCACAAAACTATCACCATCAGCACCAGGACCTTCATCAGGATCAGGATCGTTAGGACTCATTCCTGTGAGATTATTACCTTGATTAGCAGCAGCAGGATTTGTTGTAGAACACCTTATGGTTTGACCAAGATTACCACAAGTAGCATTTGGCCCAAAAAGAAAAAAATCGTAATCTTCTGAAATAGCTGTGCTCGCTGGTGTTAAAGTAAAGGCTAACGTACCTGATTGTGCAATAGTAACTTGAAACCAAATGCTATTATTTTCCCCACTTCCACATGAGTTTAAACCTTGTACTTCCTCAATACCTTGCCCATTAACATCAAAAACAAAACTAGAATTACCACATACAGTAATGGCATTAACACAATCGTTAGGTTCTTGGCTTTGACAAAATATGCCATAGCATAAAAAAGCTACAGCTATTAGTTTTTTATTTAGGAATAGATTTGGTTTCAATATTATCGTTTTAATGCAAAATGACTTGTAAAAGTTCTGCCATCTTCTAGTTCTACCTTAAACCAATAGTCGCTTGATGGCATATTAGCACCATTATATGTGCCATCCCAACCAGGACCAAGAGGATTAAGCTTTGTTAAAAGCTTTCCGTAACGGTCAAAAATAAGAATTAAAGAATTAGCCTGAAATTGATTGTTAATGCCTTTTACCTGCCAAAATTCGTTGGTTCCATCACCATTAGGGGTAAAGAACTTAGGAAACCCAATAACTGAAACTAATTCTTCTGCAATACCACAATCATTTTTGTCCCTTACGAAAACTGTATAGAGTCCAGGTGCAATATCCTCAAATACATTAGAATCTTGATAAGGACCATTAATATCATCTAGAGCATATTCATAATCACCTTCGCCTGAAACTAATATCGTGATAGAATTATTGTTTGAGGCATCTACAATTTCAATATTATCTATAGTTGCAATATTAGAGGGTAAAACTGTTATAGTTCTTTGTTTGCTGCAATTATTACTGTTAAAAACAGTAACAGTATAAGTCCCTGGCTCATTGACCTCAATTGTAGATGTGGTTTCTGTTGTAGACCAAGAAAAAGTGTAATTACTCGGTGTGTCATTAATGATTCCTGCATCTAATACGATAGTTTCTGGGAAATTATTGAGGCAGTATAACGTTTCAAATTCGGTTTCTATATTAGGAAGTTCGTAAACGGTGAGTTCAATTTCACTGATACCATAGCAGGCGTTAGAATTTTCCACACGTGCATAAATCGTTTGATTATAAGGAATAGTATTGGTAAAACTGGTACCTATCGGATTGGATTCTACCAAAGCATCTTCGTATGTTTCGTAATATTGAAGTTCCAAACCAGCAGGTGCACCAGCAAGCACAATGGCGTTGGTGTTATTAAGGTTAAATGTGGCAAAACCATCTTCGTTGCCATCATCATCACAGATAGCCAAACTGGCATTGTTAGACGAGGTGGTGCTCACTTCTAAAGAAACTTCACTAAAACTCACGCAACCTGTTAAGGTATTGGTCACCCTTGCATAGACAATTTGGGGATTGAAGAAATTATCAAAAGCCTCAGCATTAATTTCATTTTGTTCATTTTGTGCATCTTCAATGGAAAGATGATAAGTAACACTTCTATCTGCTTCGTTATTGGCAACATCATCATTAAATAAACCAATATTAAATGTCGTAAATCCTTCTGGTATACCATCTTCATCGCACTGCACAATAGTAATATCATTGGCCACAGGTGCATCGTTGATAGTAAGCTCAAAACTTCCTGTACTGTAACAGTTTGTATTATTTGTATTTTCTATTCTAACAAAAATAGTTTCGTTAATAGCTGTAGTATTGGTGTATGTTAGTGGTAGTGACGATGTATTATCATCAGCATCCTGTTGTGTTGGGTGAAATGTTACATTGGTATCGGCTTCTGGTTGCGCACCTCTTATAGATGGGATTAAATCTCCTAATTCTATTGTGGCAAACCCATCAGTTGGGTCTCCTTCATTATCACAAAATTCAATGTTATTTAGTTGAACAATTTGAGGTGTGTTAAACACTTCGAGCTGAAACGTAGTAACATCAAAGCAATTTATATTGTCAGTATTATCTACCCTAACGTAAATGGTTTGTGGGTTGCTGATATTTGTATATGGGAATGTAATTTCATTCTCAAGATTACTGGCATCATCCATGGATTCAAAATAGCGTACATTATACTGTGTCGCTGATTGCGTAGCAAGGGCTTCACTATTTTTATTGGTAAAGTCGAAACCATTAAATATACCATCGTTTGCAAAATCATCGCAGGCATTAACGTTTGAAACAGGATTTGCAACAGGAATATCAAAAACTCCAACAACTGCACTACCTTCTATTGGGCAATCACCATTGTTGGGTTCTATATAAACCTCATAAAAACCTGGAGCATCTATTATTAATTGAGCTTGATTGTTTCCGGTAATTGGTGTGCCATCAAAAGACCAAACATAATCTGCACCAGTAATTTCATCGGCTTGTAAAGTATAGTTGTCTCCTGTACATAAACTTAATTCTGTGGTGCTGATACCATTTCTAATGATATCTATTTCAAAACCAAGAAGAGAAGTAATAAAAGGAGGTAAGCCTAAGCTAGCACTAGTACCATTAGCCAAAGGTAGGCCGCCTTGGTTATAGTTGCATGCTAAACCCGCTTCAGCTGGTTGTTCTATAACATCAAGGCTATTTAGATTTTCCGCATTGCAAACATATATTTTATTATTAGGACCCAATTGCATTGATGAAATGAACTGTGTTCCTTGATATACAATAGCTTGAGCATTATTATTATCAAGGTCAAACTGCCTTACCACAGTACCATTTGTTACGTATATTTTTTTAGAGTCAGCCGAAAACTCAGTGCCATAGCTTTGAACGTTAGAAATTAAATTAATAGGGTTACTGACTTGCCCAGTTGCGTTATCAAAATCGTAAATCCAAAAGCTACCAGTATTAGGTGCTTGATTATCATCACTAGGTAAGACGCCATTTTGAGCATGACAAACAGCTATTCTAGTACCATCCGGCGATGATTTCATGTATCCAATACCATTTCTTCTGTAACCAAGTGTTGTAATGTTAGGTGTTACAGTTGAAGTAACCGGTGTTAAATCATTAAAACCATTAGCGTCTATTTTAAAAGCATAAAAGGTATCTACAAACTGAGTTATAACCCACATGGTTTCACAATCAGCCCCTTGAACAGCGGTTATTTTTTCAGCACATTTATATAAAGATTGGTCTTGTTGAGAGGTATCGTAAGTTATAAGGTGTACATTTTTTTCAGTAGGTACAACATCACCAAAACCTCCATTGAGTGTCATATCTACTAATGAGTAATTAAAACCGTTATTAAAGCCATCATCATCATTTGGAACTGATTGAAAGTCTCCAAAGGTTTCTTCATAAAAATTTAAGGGATTTCCATTTTGATCTGCAGGACCTTGATTAGGTGATGCCCAAGCGTTATTATGATGAGGTTCATCTACAGTGAAGATATAGTATAGGTTACTATTGGTTGGATGTGGTACAATCACACCTGAAGAAGTACTAGAAGGATCTCCTAGCAAACCTGTGCCCCCAAAATAATTACCATTAGGCATAATTTGATGATTTCGGTTCCAAACCGTACGTCCATCTGTATAAAATTGTAAAACGCCATTTTCATCAGAAATAGTTGAACAGCCTTCAGAAGTGTTTATTGAGGTTGAAATAGGTACAACATTACCTGTAGCGAGATCAAAATTTAGCCCAGCATTGTTGCCAAAAGCCCAATTAGTAGTTTCTTCTTGTGCAAAAGCTATAACACTAAAAAAAAATGTGAATAGTAAGGCGTATTTCTTTTTCATAATTGCTTTAATGTACACTACACACTTTAATACAATATAACAACTAGAACTTAAAAACTCCTAGAGTTAGTATTAAAATTACATAGCAATTACTACAAAGCTATTATAAATCTCGCTTTTTTAATAACTGATAAGACAAAAAGATAAAAATTGCAGACCAACCCAATACAATTGCTATTTCGTACCAATGTACTGCATAGTCGTAAGCTATATCTGTTTTTTCAGGGAATTTAGTCATCACAATACGCTGAATAGGCTGGTCTATGAGTTTATACATAGATTCTAAGGGTAAAAAATTTTTAACTTTAAAGGCACTGTCTGCACTATCAAAAACTTCGTAAGCACCCCAAAAAACTAGCCATTCAATAATATAAAGTACAAACAAGAAGCCTAATGCAAAAGCTGAGCGTTGAAGTAACATTCCGAAGAATAAACACAAACTGAAGAAGCCAACGAGTTTCACAAAATAAGCTAGTAAAAATTCAATTTCTCTAAAAATAATCGATGCTTCAGTGTAGCTCGAATAGTACAATCCTATAAAAAATGAAGCCACTCCGATTAGTATAGTAGCGCAAAGCGAAAAGAAAACTATGGTGTAGAATTTTGATAGGATGAACTCCTTTTTGCTTAAGCCATCAATAAGATTCTGCTTTAGTGTTTTGTTGCTGTATTCGTTACCAATCATACTCACTACAACAATAGCGAAGAAAAACTTAAAGTATGACGCAAAAAATGTTGTAATGTGCCAGATTATAGGAAAGTTGAAGATGCCTAACTCTCCTAATTCTAAGGTGAAAAAACCAAAAAAATTGATTTTTATTGATGATAGCACTAATACTGTAAAGGGTAATATAAACGATACAAAAATAAGGATACGGCTAACCTTGTTTAGCCATAGTTTTTGTAATTCTAGTTTTAAAAGTCGTAACATTTGTTGATTGGTTATTTGTTTTCTCACATCTCTGTTTTGATTGATGTGATATTATATGATTGATTGATTTTTAACTCTGAGCTACAGTCTCTTTTAGATCATCTGTAAGTTGTAAGAACTGCTCCTCCAAACTTTCTTTTCGTTTTACCAAATGTGAAAGCACTATGCCTTTTTCAAACATCAATGTGTTGAACTCTGAAGCAGACATGGGCTCATTTAAAAATGCTGTAATTAGTTCTCCCTCAACTTTTAGTTTTCCAAAGTCTGGATTATTCTCCAGTAATTTAAGAAGCTCATCATGTTTTTCTGTTTTAAGTTCGAAGAAACCATAGCTATTTATCATCTCATCCACACGTCCAGAATACAATTTTTCACCCTTTCTAAGAACTACAACGTGAGAACATACTTTTTCGACCTCGTCAAGAAGGTGAGACGCTAATAGTATGGTTGTACCTCCCGCAGCTATTTCTTTAATGATCTGGCGTATTTGATGAATTCCCTGTGGGTCTAACCCATTTGTAGGTTCGTCCAATATTAAAATCTCAGGGTCATTAAGTAGAGCAGAAGCAATGGCCAAACGCTGTTTCATACCCAAAGAGTACGTTTTAAACTTATGGTTTTTTCTGTCCAAAAGACCAACTACCTCTAATTTTTCGTCAATTTTGCTGTAGTCTACACCTTTTATTCTACATACAAGTTTAAGGTTTTCTGCCGCAGACATATATGGATAAAAGTTGGGACGTTCAATAATGGCTCCAACTTGTTTTAAAGCATCATGGGTCGTGGTATTGCCATCAAACCAATGAAAGTCTCCGCTAGTTTTATTAACCACATTGAGTACGATACCCAGAGTGGTGGATTTGCCACTGCCATTAGGCCCTAAAATGCCGTAGACGTTTCCCTTGTTAATGGTAAAACTTAAATCTTTTACAGCTGTGAGATAGCCAAATTTCTTTGTGAGATTATTGATTGTTAGAATGGGTTGTTCCAAAATTGATTGGTTTTTGTAATACTGAAAATTCAGTATTGATTGGTTATGTTTATACGACGATTGTTTAATTAGTTTGTTACAGGTAGATTTAGTTTTGTAAACTATTTTGTAAATTTATGAAAAACATTATCTATGAAATCTATTGCTTTAAAGGTACTTTCCATTCTTTGTTTTGTAAATTTATCTAAGGCTCAAAGCATCGATGATAATAGTTCTAAAGAATTTGATTTTTATTTTAAGAGCGTATTGGCTGAAGATAGAGATTTTATTATAAACCTATCAACCAAAATGGTAGAGCCTATTATTGATTTGGAAAGATTAGAAGATGATTATTCTTATAAAGACTATAATTTTGATGTGTCTGGTTTAGATTTTAGTTTACAAAAATTGACGCTGAATGACAGAATAGATTTTAATAATCCTAACAATTTTTTATTGTACTGTGCTCCACTAGAGAATGGAATTTACCAAAATTTTGAAAGTAAAAATATTCTTATTGGGTCTGGTGTGGATCATTTTTTTAATGATATAATCATCAAAAACGTATTGAATAGGAAGTCGCTATTGAGGAAAGAATGATTAATTCCAGTTTTCGTCAAAATCCAGATTATCGTAATCGTCTATATCCAGGTCATCATCAAACTCATTAAAATCTAAATCATCATCAGCTTGAAAGGATTTATCTGGCGCAGCATCAGGTATCTGCCCATGTACAAACATTAGATTTGGGTAGTCCGTGCCAACAGCTTCGTCAACAATTTCTGCTAATTCTACGTAAAATGTCCACATATTTAAGAAATCGTAGACGTAAATGAGTTTTGGGGACGCTTCGTGTACCACATCTTTAATAATGGTAGTACTCATCATCTTCACTTCATTGCCTGCTTCACTCATATCCATCATGGCAATTTCCTCACCTTGGTTCCAATCGTCATCACTTATGTAAAATGAAGCCATTTCCATACCGTCAAAACCAAAAGATTGGGTAATGATGTTATGTAAGTCTTCCATAGTGTCTGTTTCACGAATTTCCAAATCGCGAAATACATCATCTTCTGTGTCGTTGTCTAAAATGACTCTAAATCTGTAAATCATACTGCAAAGATAAGCTTTCTATATTCCAAATTTCAATATCCAAATTCTAAAAAAATAAGAATTTTATTTGGTGTTAGGTAAATGGTTTATTTGTTTATCTGTTGGGTTGTTTATGCGTTTAGTAATTATCTCACTACTCACTACTCACTACTTGCTAAAACGATGGAGAGTAAAAACCATAGAGCTCAATAAAATAAATGCACCTACTTGATGTAATACACCTAGCCAAACTGGCACTGCAAGTAACAGCGTTAAAACTCCCAATAAAAATTGAAAACCTACTATAATTAAAAGGCTGTTTACTCCTTTTTTTTGCCAAGAAGTTAAATCGCTTCGTGTTGCCTTATACCATATTGAAAGAATGAAAATAACGACAACATAAGCTAAGGTTCTGTGTACAAACTGAACTCCACTTTTTCCTTCAACAAAATTAAGATACGTTGGGTTTTGTTCGGTGTAAACCGTTTCGTGAATAAGTTTACCTTCGTTCATAAAAGGCCAGTGATTGTGTATCCAACCAGCATCTAAACCAGCAACAAATGCTCCGTAAATAATTTGAACAATTAAAATGACTAACCCTAGTCGAATAAAGTTTCTAAGCTTTGTGTCTATGGTTTTTTTATTAGGAAACATAAGGTCCAAAGCTACCCAAAACGTGTATGCAAAGGTTAAAAATGCGGTTGTTAAATGTGCCGCCAATCTGTAGTGGCTAACATCAGGTCTATCTACCAAACCACTTTTTACCATATACCAACCCAGAAACCCTTGAAAACCTCCCATTAAGAGAAGTATAATCGATTTTTTAATAGTGGATTTAGATAGTTGTTTTCTAATTAAAAAATACACAAAAGGAATAATGAACACCAAACCAATAAAACGTCCAATAACGCGGTGAATCCACTCCCAGAAATAAATGTCTTTAAACTCTTCTAAAGACATACCATAATTTAATTTTTTGTACTCAGGATACTGTTTGTACAAATCAAAAGCTTCATTCCATTCTATTTCGTTCATTGGTGGAATTGTACCCGAAATTAGTTTGTAATTTGAGATGGATAAACCGGAATGTGTTAACCTAGTTATACCACCAACAATAACCATTATAAAGATTAGAATGCAACCAGTAAGTAGCCAGTAAATAACGGTTTTATCATCCTTTTTCATTTTTCTTTCTTTTGCAAATTTTTATTTTTAATCCTGAATAGTCAACCCTAATTTCTTTCCTTTTTCTATCATTAATTTATATGCTGCCTCATGTTCATTTGGTATGTCGCCTTCTAAAATAGCCTCTTTTATGGCTTCCTTTATAATTCCAATTTCTTTTGATGGCTTTAAATTAAAGGCTTTCATAATTTCTTCACCAGAAACAGGTGGTTGAAAATTACGAACACGATCACGTTCTTCTACTTCTACAATTTTATCTCGTACTAATTTGAAATTGCTATGATACTTCTTAAACTTTTTAGGATTTTTGGTGGTAATATCTGCTTCGCACAGTGTCATTAAATCATCCACATGCTCACCGGCATCAAACACCAAGCGTCTTACGGCAGAATCTGTGACTTCACTGGCTAAAACAATGGGGCGCGAACTCATGAGTACCATTTTCTGTACAAATTTCATTTTGTCATTTAATGGCATTTTAAGTCGCTTAAACAATTTATATACCATCTTAGAACCTACAAACTCGTGGGTATGGAAGGTCCAGCCAATTTTTTTATGAAATTTTTTGGTTGGTGCTTTACCAATATCGTGCAAAAGTGCAGCCCAGCGCAACCACAAATTATTAGTTGTTTTAGCAATATTATCCACAACTTCTAGGGTGTGGTAAAAATTATCTTTATGACGTTGGCCTTCAATTTCATCAATGCCTTTTAGCGCAGTGAGTTCTGGTAAAATATAGTCTAAAAGTCCCGTTTTTTCGAGTAAGATAAAACCGATGGAAGGTTGTTTACTTTCAAGAATTTTATGTAATTCTGTAACAATGCGTTCCTTTGTTATTATTTTTATTCGGTCTTTATTGGCCGATATGGCTTTTAGGGACTCTTCTTCAATGTCAAAGTTGAGCTGTGTTGCAAACC
>JAGQZO010000057.1 GCA_020435515.1 Winogradskyella sp.
TGCGAAGTAAAAATCCTTTTGACCATCAAGGTATTAGTGGCTACCTCAAAAGAGGTATTACTTCACAAGAAGCTGCTGGTGACAATGATTATACTGATTTAGGTGTGAGAATGGCATATAAGTTCAGTGAAAAATTTGCTGCAAAAGTAAATTTTGGCTATTTAAAAGGAACTGATTGGTTTGCTGTAAATGAGGACGACAAGCTTAATCGAGGACTAACCAGAGCTGATATAGATTATGATGGAATAAACGTATATGGTGACGAGGTCAGTACAGATATAAATGGTGTAGCTCAAACTCTAGAAAGTTTAGGCTTAGCACCATCAGGTTCTTCTGCATTGGTACCATCTGTTAATGTAAGTAGAACAGGATACAATGAAAGAGATTTAACCAATTATAATGCTGAAAGTATTAAAGCTGATTGGGGACTTTACTTCCGTCCTTGGGAAAATGATTTTGAAATCCAGTATGTTGGAAAGGTTGGATCTGGTAATACTATCTACCAAGGCGCTAACAGATATAACATCAAAAACTTCTTCTTACAACAGCACAAGCTAGAAATAAGAAATGATAACTTTTTTGTGAGAGGTTATGTTACAGAAGATAAAGCAGGTGATTCTTATGATATGGTATTTACAGGTATCAATATCAATAGAGCTTGGAAAGATGATAACACATGGTTTGGTGAATATGTAGGAACTTATATTGGTGCAACTTTAGGTGGTGCTACTGATGCTCAGGCACATGCAGCCGCTAGAACTCAAGCTGACACAGGTAGATTTCTTCCTGGAACACCTGAATTTCAAGCCGCTTTTAATAGAAGTGTAAATGATCCTGATTTAACTACTGGCTCTAAATTTCAAGATAACTCAAAAATTTATCATGCAGATGCCAATTATAACTTTGGAGACCTAGTGGAGTTTGCTGAAATTCAAGTTGGTGGATCTTATAGAAGATATCGCCTGAATTCTTTCGGAACAATTTACACAGATAACGATGGTCCTATTAACTATTCTGAAGTCGGTGTCTATACACAGTTGCAAAGGTCTTTAGAGCTATCTGAAAGTGTAGAACTTAAATTGACAGGTTCTGTAAGATATGATAAATCCGAATTATTTGATGGCTTCTTCTCTCCTAGATTATCAGCAGGTTTTACAATTAATCAAGACCACAATATTAGAGCTTCTTTCCAAACAGGATTTAGGAATCCAACTACACAAGATTTATATATTGGTTTAGATGTTGGTAGAGCTATTTTAGTTGGTGGTGCTCCAGACAATCCAGCTAGAGATGTTAGAAATTATGATTTAAGTGCTAATGGTACAGCCATTACTGGTCAAACCAATATCGCCTTTGATGGTACTGGTGCTTATAACAACTCTTTCTTCGCAAATTCTGTAAGTGCTTTTGCAGCATCTGGAAACCCAGCTGTTCTAGAAATTGCAAATTCTAATTTGGTTAAACCAGAACAAGTAAGCTCAATAGAAGTTGGTTATCGTGGCAAATTAGATGGTATTATCATAGATGCCTCTGCATACTACAACCAATACCAAGATTTCTTAGCTAATGAAACTGTAATTGCTCCTTTTTATGGAGATGTTCAGTTAACGCAAACTTTACCTAACGGTACGCCTTTAGCTGTAGCGGCTATAGCTAACGGAGATTTTCAGGCATATCAAACCTACACTAATTCTGATGAAACTGTAAATTCTTATGGTGCCGCTATTCAAGTTTCTGCTAAAGTGTTTGGTGACTTTGATTTAAGCGCTAACTACACCTATGCTAAATTAGATTTTGATGTGCAGCAAAATCCAGATTTTAGAACTAATTTTAATACACCAGAACACAAAGTAAAAGCATCGTTTGGTAAAACAGAACTATTCAAAAACTTTGGTTTTAATGTTGCTTGGAGATGGAGCGATAATTATTTCTGGGAAGCTTCTTTTGGAGATGGTGATGTACCTTCTTTCAATGTTCTTGATGCACAGATTAACTTCAGAGTTCCTAGTTTAAAATCTACTTTTAAAGCAGGTGCTACTAATTTATTACAAGACGAATACTTTACTGCATTTGGTACAGGTTTCATAGGATCTCAGTACTATGTGTCATGGACTATCAATAACTTATAATAACGGAAAAGAAAATTAAGATGAAAAAAATTAAATATATAGCACTATCATTACTTGCCTTAGGAATGGTAGCTTGTGAAAATGATTTAGTAGAAGACTTAAGAGACAGAAACAATACTGATGATGGTCCTCTACCAGAATTAACAGCTGGCTCAGCAGACTTTTCAAATTATGTGGCTATTGGCCCTTCATTTACAGCAGGTTTTACCGATAATGGTTTATTTATCGCTGCACAAGAAAATTCTTTTCCAAATATTATTGCGGGAAAATTTGCAAATGCAGGTGGAGGTACATTTACACAACCTTGGATGAATGATAATTTTGGTGGTTTAGCTGCTGGTGGCATGCGTATTACAGACCCAAGACTAGTCTTTGGTGGTGCTGGTCCTGTTCCTCTCGAGGCTGTTATTGGTCCAGTAACTGTTTCTACTGATATTGTTTTAAACAATCCTACTGGCCCATTCAATAACTTAGGGATACCAGGTGCTAAAAGCTTTCATTTTGTTGCTCCAGGCTATGGTAATATAGCGAACTTCCCTGCCGCTGCAAATCCATACGCAGTTCGCGTTACAGGAAATGCCCCAAATGCTTCTATATTAGAATTAGCTGTAGCACAAAATCCTACATTTTTTACGGCGGATTTGATTGGTGGTAATGATGTTTTAGGTTATGCTACTGCAGGTGGTGATGCTAATATAAATCAAATAACAGATCCTGCTACTTTTCAAGCTGCTTTTAATGCTATAATTGCTGGGTTAACCGCAAATGGTGCTAATGGCGCTGTAACAAATATTCCTTATGTTTCTAGCCTGCCATATTTTACCGCAGTTCCAGTTAATGCATTAGATCCTTCTAATCCTTCTTTTGGGCCGCTTATCCCAACATTAAATGGAATTTTTGGACAAATCAACCTTGTTTATCAAGCGTTAGGGCAACCTGAGAGATCTATTGTCTTTTCTGAAACAGCTGCAAGTCCTGTAGTAATAAGAGATGAAAGTTTAGCCGATGTATCAGCACAAATGGCGGCTGCTTTTAATGCAAGTCCGACATTCCCTGCTTTTGTTCAATCCTTAGGTCTACCAGCAGCAGCAGCTCCTCTAGTCGCCAATTTATTGGCTTCAACTTACGGACAGTCTAGACAGGCTACGGCAGATGACTTGTTAACTTTACCAAGTTCTTCGGTTATCGGTACCGTTAATAGTGATTTCTTTACCTTTTTAACTAGCCAAGGTATTCCAGCAGATCTTGCGGGTCAATTTGCTGTAGAAGGTATTACTTATCCTTTAGATGATCGTTGGGTACTATTACCAAGCGAAAATGCAGAAATAATTGCTGCTGTAGATGCATATAATACTACAATCGAAAATGTTGCAAATGCAAATGGCTTGGCACTAGTAGATGTGAATAGTATTTTAACTGAAGCTGCAACTACTGGTATTATGTTTGACGAATACAATCTTAATGCAGATTTAGTATTTGGAGGATTGGTTAGTTTAGATGGTGTGCATTTAACCGCAAGAGGCTATGCATTAATGGCTAATAGCTTTCTACAAGCTATTGATGCTACCTATGGCTCTAATTTTGAGGCTTCAGGAAATCTTGCAAAGGCTGGTGATTTCCCAACAAATTATTCGCCAACACTACAATAAAATAACTTTTATATATTATAAAAAACGCACTCTAATTGAGTGCGTTTTTTTTATTTAAAAAAGGTTAATTTTTTTAAATAAAACTATATCTTTGCAGCGCGAAAAACGTACGTGCTCAACATGAATATAATGTGCTGTTTTTCAGATTTAAATTATTGCAAAACAAAAACATATAAGTAATGTCTAAAGTTACAGGTAAAGTTGCACAGATTGTAGGACCAGTTATCGATGTGGAATTCGATGCTGGTGCAGAACTTCCAAAAATTTACGATTCGTTAGAAATTAAAAAAGCTGATGGTTCAATGTTAGTATTAGAGGTACAATCTCACATTGGTGAAGATACTGTTCGTACTATAGCAATGGACTCTTCTGATGGTTTAAGCAGAGGTACTGAAGTTGTTGCAACTGGTGCACCGATCCAAATGCCAATTGGTGAGGATGTTTACGGACGTCTTTTTAATGTAATTGGTGACGCAATTGACGGATTAGGTGATTTACCTAAGGCTGGTGAAGCAGGCTTACCTATTCACAGACAAGCTCCTAAATTTGAAGATTTATCAACATCTACTGAAGTTTTATTTACAGGTATTAAAGTAATAGACCTTATTGAGCCTTATGCAAAAGGTGGTAAGATTGGATTATTTGGTGGTGCTGGTGTTGGTAAAACCGTATTAATTCAGGAGTTGATTAACAATATTGCAAAAGGTCACGGTGGTTTATCAGTATTTGCTGGTGTAGGTGAGAGAACCCGTGAAGGAAATGACCTTTTAAGAGAAATGTTAGAGTCTGGTATCATAAAATATGGTGATGACTTTATGCACTCTATGGAACAAGGAGGTTGGGATCTTCAAAAGGTTGATAAAACAGCCATGAAAGATTCTAAAGCAACTTTCGTATTTGGTCAGATGAATGAACCTCCTGGGGCACGTGCTCGTGTGGCATTATCTGGATTAACTATTGCGGAGTACTTCCGTGATGGTGCTGGTGACGGACAAGGTAAAGATGTTCTTTTCTTCGTAGATAACATTTTCCGTTTTACACAAGCTGGTTCTGAAGTATCTGCACTTCTTGGTCGTATGCCTTCTGCGGTAGGTTACCAACCAACTTTGGCAACAGAGATGGGTGCGATGCAAGAGCGTATTACTTCAACTAAAAAAGGATCAATTACATCTGTACAGGCGGTTTACGTACCTGCGGATGATTTAACGGATCCTGCGCCTGCAACGACGTTTGCCCACTTAGATGCTACAACAGTATTGTCTCGTAAGATTGCTGAGCTTGGTATCTATCCTGCGGTAGATCCATTAGATTCTACCTCTCGTATCTTAACTAAAGAGATTTTAGGTGCTGACCACTATAACTGTGCTCAACGCGTAAAAGAGTTATTACAACGCTACAAAGAATTACAAGATATCATTGCCATCCTTGGTATGGAAGAATTATCAGAAGACGATAAGTTAGCTGTAGGGCGCGCACGTCGTGTACAACGTTTCTTGTCTCAACCTTTCCATGTTGCTGAACAGTTTACTGGTATCCCAGGTGTATTGGTAGATATTAAAGAAACTATAAAAGGGTTTAACATGATTATGGATGGTGAATTAGATCACTTACCAGAAGCGGCTTTTAACCTTAAAGGTTCTATTGAAGAAGCTATTGAAGCTGGTGAGAAAATGTTAGCTGAAGCGTAAACTAGTAATGAGATATGAGGTATTAGTAGTGAGAACTTCTAATTGCTCAATACTCAATACTCAATACTAAAAAATATGTATTTAGAAATTGTATCACCAGAAGCCACATTGTTTAGTTCAGAAGTTGATTCTGTTGTTGTGCCAGGTGTAAATGGTGAATTTGAAATGTTATCTAACCACGCACCTATAGTTTCTATCTTAAGTGAAGGTACTATTAGAATTAAAACACACTCTCAAAGTCATTTGGTTTTTGATGAATTACACGGAGATGTTGTTCCTCACGCTAACGATAATAAAGTGTTAACTGTAAAGATTAACTCTGGAACTATTGAAATGAAAGATAACAAGCTAATTATTTTAGCTGATTAAGAAGAATATCAGATATAATAAAAAAGCGCTAAATCTAACAATTTAGCGCTTTTTATTTAATATACTTTTTTAATCACATTTGTAACAATTCCCCAAATTACAAAATCATTATCCTCAGTGACTTTTATTGGTGGGTAATTTGGATTTTCTGGCAAAAGCCATACTTCATCTCTTTCTACCCGTAAACGTTTTACTGTAAACTCGCCATCTAAAAAACAAACTGCAATCTTATTATTCTTTGGTTCCAAACTACGATCAACAATCAATAAGTCATTATCATCAAGACCTGCTCCTATCATAGATTGCCCACTAACACGCGCATAGAAAGTTGCTTCCTTATTTTTTACCAATTCCTCATCTAAGGATAAACGCTGTTCCTTAAAATCATCTGCTGGTGAAGGGAAACCTGCAGAAATTCCTGTGTCAAAGAAATTTGCTCCAGCATCTTCAATTTGTTCTGGAACAAAAAAGGTTAAGTTTTTAGATTTATAAGTTATCATTTTACAATAATAATATCATTTATGTTTGTAGTATATCTAGGTGAAAGTCGCTCTTGCCGCATCTTCCAAGTACGTTCTAAATCTTGATTTCCTATCTTGATTTTATCACTTCTATATTTTTTATTAATCTTATCTATCGCAGACATTAGAGGTTTGTGTTTAGGGTCTTCGCTTTCAAACATATCTATTTGATAATTATCTGTTGGCACCAAACCTGTAACCACAACTCCCGCTCTTTTATATTTAATCCCTTTTTTGAAAATAGCGTCTACTGCTCTAACAGCTTGTTTGCTAATGATCAGAGACGAATCCGTAGGATAAGGAAAGTTTATAATTGTGCTTGCTCTATGCTGTTCTTCTTCCTTTTTATGTCTATTGCTGCTTAAAGACACAATAATCATATGGCAGCTAGAACCTTGTTTGCGTAACTTTTCTGCACAACTGGTAGCGAAAGTAGAAACCCTTTCTTTGATATAATTAATATCATAGTAAGTATAATCAAAACTTCGGGTTGTAGCAATAGCTCGCTTACGAGTTGGCTCGTCTAATTCCATTTTAGAGACACCTTCTAAGTCTTTTTTGAGTTTCCACTCTGTAATAGAAAATGTTCGTCTTACCCATTCATCATCTAATTGCGTAAAATCGTAAGCCGTTTTGCAACCTTTTGCCTTTAATCGTTTTTGTAAACCATGGCCTATGCCCCAAACACTCTCAAGTTTTATCCATTTTAAAGCTTTCAATCTAGATTCTTCAGAATCTATAACATAAACTCCTTTGGTTTGTTTAGGAAACTTTCTAGCTATTTTATTTGCTACTTTGCTTAGTGCTTTTGTTGGTGCAATACCTACACAAGTTGGTATGCCTGTCCACTTTAGAATACGCTGTCGAATCTGATTTCCATAATCATTGAAATCATAATTCTCAAATCCTTTGAATTGAAGAAATGCTTCATCTATACTATACACCTCAACATCTGGAGTAAAGTGTTCTAATATTTTCATTACACGGCTACTCATATCACCATATAATGGATAGTTAGACGATAGTACTGTAATGTTATTGGCCCTACAAAATCCTTCCCACTTAAAAATTGGTGCGCCAAATGGTAAGTTTATCGCCTTAGCTTCATCACTCATAGAAATAACACAGCCATCATTATTGCTAAGTATAGCAATAGGTTTGCCATTTAAACTAGGGTTAAACACCCTTTCGCAAGAAGCATAAAAGTTATTACAATCTACAAGTGCATACATAAATGTAAAGATACGAAAAGACCTGTCTGGTTTTTAACCTTATAAAGTCTAATAAAAAAATTGCTTACCTAAACTCTAGTGACTTTATCATAAGCCTGCTTCAATCTATAAACCACATCTTCTATTTCATCTTCATTTAAATGCCCAAAACCAAATCGTATGGCACAAGCATTTTTATCTTGATATAGAATCGTTTTTGGTAAAAACACATCTAAAGCTTCTGCCTCATTAGCCAACCTTACTAAGGAAATTTTCTTTGCAAACCGTAACCAAATTGCCAAACCTCCTGATGGTTTTTCAAAATGTATAGCATCTTTAAAATAAAGTTTTAAACGTAAACACAACAGATCTCTACGCTGTTTGTAGGTGACTATATTCTTTTTGAGTAATCTGTATATCTCACCTTCAGCAATTAACTCAGATAGCATCTGTTCTTGTATAATATCTCCTTGCTCATCTAAAAGTGTGAGATAGTTATACGCTTCTGCAATGAGATTTTCTGGTGCTACAACAAATCCTGATTGAAAACTAGGAAAAAACGACTGACCCATTTTTCCTAAATAGATGACTATACCATTGGTATCTGCGGTTGCCATTGGCAGCATCGCCGAACCATCGTACTGAAAATCGTAATCATAATCATCTTCAATAATGGCAAAGCCATACTCTTTTGCTAATTGCAGTAATTGCAGTCTTCTCTTAGCACTCAATGTTTTTGTAGTGGGATAATGCCTTTGCGCACTTACATATACACATCTTATTCGTTTTTTTACAAAATGTTGCCTTATATACTCTACATCCAATCCTTCGTCATCTACAGGAATGGTTCGTATTGTGGCACCTGCTTGCTGAAAAATAGTATTCGCCGCATGATAGCTTAACTGACCAACCAATACCAAATCATCTTGTTTAATCAGTAATTGCGACACAATGTAAAGACTCATTTCAGAACTTCGTGTATTAAGAAGATTGTTGGGCTTTATATGAAACCCTCTTGTGGCATTAAGATAATTACATAATTGTGTTTTAAAGCCAGAGGTTGAAGCTGTCGTGGTTCTATTCCATTTTTGAATGAGCGGTTTGCGTTTCATCGCTGCACTATACCATCTTGAAAACTGATGTGTTGGATGCAGACGCAAATCTGGTTTGCCATCGTTAATGATATACTTTGCTTCGGTTTGTTGATAGTTTGATGCTAAATGAAACGATTCTTGAAACGGAAAACCTGCTTCCTTCGGATAATGATATGCTTGATGTACCTGCTGCGTTGTTGCTTTAATCTTTGCTTTAGTCTGTTCTGGCAGTAAAACAAATGTGCCTCTATTGGCAATAATTTCTACCCAACCTTGCGAAGCCAATTCCTCATAAATGGCAACAGCTGTATTTCTATGTACTTGTAAAAGTTGACTTAAAGTCCTTGTACCAGGTAATTTTGTACCCTTAGATAAATAACCACGCTGAATAGCATTAACAATCTGCTGAGCCACTTGTACATACACTGGCTGCACGATAGATTTATCGTAAGTAATAAGCTCTTTTAAAATCGTATCAACCGGACTATTCATTGTTTTAAAATTGGACTATTGCAATCGTCCGGAAAGTTACGACATTTGCACTTTCTATTTAAAATCAGAATATGAGAAAAAAGATTACCGCTTTTGCATTACTATTTTTTGGTGTTTTTCAGCTTAATGCACAAGAAATAACCCAACAACTAGATTCCGTTACTTTAACTGGCACACGTATAGATTTACCTTTTAGAAAAAATTCTCGCACTATAAACATTGTCACTTCAGACGATATTAAAAAAAGTGCTGCTGTAAACCTAGCAGATGTATTACAGCAGGTAGCTGGTGTAGATATTCGTAGACGTGGTACTGGAGGTAGCCAAGCTGACCTCTACATAAGAGGTGGTGGTTTTGACCAAACCTTATTACTTATTGATGGTATAAAAATGGACGATTCACAAACTGGTCACCATACCATGAATGCTGCTTTACCCATTGAAGTTATTGAACGTATAGAAATTATTAAAGGACCTGCTGCTAGAGTTTTTGGTCAGAATGCCTTTAATGGAGCTATAAATATTGTAACCAAGAAAAATCTTAAAAATTCTACTTCTATAAATGTTGAAACTGGATCTTTTGGCCAACTTAACGGAAATGTAACGGCAGGAGTAGATTTAGAAAACTCATCGCATATTGTTCATGTTGGTAGGGTAACTTCTGAAGGTTACCGTAATAATACGGATTATGATAATGCTAATTATTATTTGAAAAGTACCTTCAATAAAAACGCACAACCTATTGAAATGACGGCAACGTTTTTAGAACGTAAGTTTGGCGCAGAAAACTTTTACACTACAAACCCTACTTTTAACGAATATGAAGAAACCCAAAATAGTTTAATTGCGTTTTCTACAACATTTAGAAAAAACAAGTTAAAAATCCAACCTAGAGTATATTGGAGACGTAATCAAGATATGTTTTTATTGAGACGAAACGATCCTGATTTTTTCAGAAATTTCCATATTTCAGACAAAATCGGTGCAGAAGCCAATGCGTCTTATACTTCAGAATTAGGTGTTACTGGTTTTGGCGTAGATCTGTCTAAAATTTATCTAAGAAGTAACAATTTAGGTAACCGCAACCGTTTTATAACAAACGTATTCTTAGAGCATCGTTTTAGTTTGCTAGACAGCAAGCTAGATATTACTCCCGGTGTTGCTTTAACCTACTTTTCAGATTTCAAATTTCATGCGTTTCCAGGCTTAGACATAGGATATGATATTACCAACAACTTTAAAATTTATGGTAACATCGGTTACACGTATCGCATACCAACCTATACCGATTTATATTACACTGATCCTGTATCTAACGGTAATGAAAATCTAGAACCAGAAGAAGCCTTTGCTCAAGAACTTGGTTTTAAATATGTGTCACCAAAATTAACAGCAAGTATCGCAGTGTTTAATAGAGATGCCGATAATCTGATAGATTATGTAAGGACATCGGTAACTGAAAATATATTTACTGCTCAAAACGTTACCGAAGTCAATACAAAGGGATTAGAGTTTGATGCAGCTTACAACTTTAATTTTAAAAACTACAGGCAAACATTAGCCTTTGGATATTCGTATTTAGATGATAATATTTCAGATCAAAACGAAGAATTATCGCGTTATTCGCTTAACACTTTAAAACATCAATATATTACACGATTAAGCACGAAGTTGTTTAAAAACATAAACCAGAATATCATATACAAATACGCAGAGCGTACTACAGGGCAGACCTATAATGTTTGGGATGCATCGATTGCCATAAGATTTAATCAGGCTGAATTTACTCTAACAGCAAGCAACATTTTTGATGCCGATTATATTGAAACAGGTTTTACTCCAATGCCTCCAAGCAATGTGTTATTTGGGTTGAGATATACATTTAAGTAAAAGAGAAAAACACTTTAAACTAAAATCCTGTCATTACCGATAGGATTTTTTGTGTACACTGTAACAAAACCTATTGCTAAGCTACTGATATATTGAAAGTAGTTTTTATACCATTCTTTTTAGAGCTCAAAAAAGTGTTTAAAAATGCTAAGACTAACCATCTATATATACAGTTGATATTTCCAGATTTTGGACGATTCATTTTCCAAAAAAAGATTTCAAAATTTCCAAGACTATTTAAGTCTATTTGATGGCCAAACTTTGTCTAAAACTTTCAAATTAAGATAGAATAATCTTACAATGATTGTATATTTATTAATTCATTTTAAATCTTAAGTACTATGGCTGAGTGGTTTTCAAATTTAGAGTTTCTATCCAAAGTATATTGGATTATTGCCATTATAGGCTCAGTGGTTTTTTTAGGCGTAATGCTAATGGCTTTTTTAGGTGGAGATGCAGATGATTTGGGTGATGTAGATAGCGATATAGACAGTGATGCAGGAGCAGGATTTCATTTTATTACCTTTAAAAATCTCATTGGCTTTTTTACCATTTTTGGTTGGAGTGGCATAGCTTGTATCGATGCTGGCTTATCTACACCTTTAACCATTATAATATCTGTAATAAGCGGATTACTGATGATGGTAATAATGGCTGCATTGTTCTACTTTATCAATAAACTAAGTGATAGCGGAACCCTTAATTATAAAAATGCTTTAGATGCCGTTGGAGAAGTCTATCTTACCATTGGTGCTGATCGCTCTAGTATGGGTAAAGTGAGCGTTAATGTTCAAGGTACTGTTAGAGAACTTGATGCACTAACCGATTCGCTTACACCTTTAAAGTCTGGCACTATTATTAAAGTTGTAGACGTCACATCTAATGGTATTCTTATCGTAGACCAAACCCGAAAGCCTATAGAAGCTAAGGCAACTCCTAAGGAGGAATTAGGCGAAGGTAATGGCTACTTGATCAACAATGAATAATCTTATAAAAATTTATAACAAATCCTTTAATCATTAAAATGACACACATGAAATTACTAACCATCCAGGAAAGCTTTGACGCTGGAAGTCTTGGCGGTCCTTTGCTACTAATTTTTGTAGCCTTGTTTATAGTTTTAACCTTAATCATTCTTATTAAGCGTTACAAACGTTGTCCTTCGGATAGAATATTAGTTGTTTACGGAAAAGTTGGAGGTGGAAAATCGGCCAAATGTATCCATGGTGGAGCTGCCTTTATTGTACCAGTTATTCAAGATTATGAATATCTAGATTTAACACCTATTTCTATTGAAGTTAACTTGGTAAATGCACTTTCTAAACAAAATATTCGTGTTAATGTACCATCTCGTTTTACCATTGGTGTATCTACAGAGCCTGGTGTGATGCAAAATGCTGCTGAGCGTTTGTTAGGCTTAGGCTTGCAGGATATTCAAGAGTTGGCTAAAGAAA
>JAGQZO010000058.1 GCA_020435515.1 Winogradskyella sp.
TTATAATTCTCCTCTACGCTCTACCAACTCCCTCTTTATTTCTCTGGCTCGTTCTTCATTAAGGCTATACTTCCACATGACCCAAATAGCTAAAGCGGCTGTTATAGCAGGAAATACGATATCTGCAATTCTAATTTGTTGCATTGTTTCAGCTGTCTGAACAACTCCTTCTCCTTCTTTAAAACCTACAAAATCCAGAACTAAGCCACCAAGAATTATTGCTAGAGCCTGACCTAGCTTTACCATCCACCAATAAATAGCCCCAAACTGCCCTTCTTTTCTTGGCATACCATTTTCTAGTTCATCTAAATCGCAAACATCAGCAGTCATCGACATCATCAAGGTGAATAGGCCACCTAAACCAAAAGCCATAAAAGGTATTGGAATAAACATAAGATAAGGGTTAGAAGCGTCGAAAGCCCACCACTTCATAATATAGCCTATAATCGAAATAAAAGTAGATATTATAAATGCATTTCTTTTACCCAACTTATCTGCCATTTTAGAAATGATTGGTATGACTAAAAATGCAGTAGCTATAGCATTAAAAGTATTAAACCAAGCAGGCCATGTTCCTGCTTCCTCCCAACTTCCGTTATACATATAAAAAACGATAATAAATACACTAAAAGCAGCAACCATTTGAAAACCGTTAAATACCAAAAAAGTAGCACCACATAATTTCATGAAAGGTTTATTTTTTGATACTTGTTTAATACTCACCCATAAATCCTTCATGTTTGAAGAGAGTGTTTTTAGATTAATCTCTTTTCTATTTTCCATGTTAGATGCATCTATACCTTTACAGAATATTGCTGGTAAAACTCCAAATACCATACACATTAAACCAACTACTATTGCCATTTGTCTAACTCCTTCTGCTTGGCTAGAAAAGATGTCTGTATCTGGAATAATTACATATAACCATGGAACAATCATCCATGCTATTTGCCCCATAGTATTCGAAAATGCCATTAAACGAGTACGTTCATTATAATCTGAAGTCATTTCATAGCCCAATCCTACCAATGGTGTGGCAAACATTGTATTTCCTATTAAGAAAATGATTTGAAGAATCATAACATACCAAAAATTAAATGTTTGCGATGCATTTTCGTCGAGTTGCCACATAAGCATAAACAAAATACCACTAAAAATAGCACCTCCAAAAATGTAAGGTCTCCGTCTTCCCCACTTAGATTTAGTATTATCCGATATAAAACCCATAACTGGGTCTGTTAAAGCATCGAATATTCTTGGTAAACCGCCTAGTAAACTTGCAAGAAATGGATTAACTCCAAATCCTGTTATGATGAATACTTGTAAGAAAACACCTAAAGTACCAGGTAATAAATTAAGTACGAAATGCCCTGCTCCGAAAGCGGCCTTTTGACCGATAGGTACTTTATCTTTTGCAGAAGTTTTGTATTGTGACATAACAGTTATTTTTTTTAGTTAGTTGGTATTATTATAGTTTGAATAGCTTGAGCACTAATGCTTACAGTCGTTCTTTTCTCATTAAGCCATAAGTAAAAACGCTTTGGTAATTTACCTTCATTAAAGATTACAACTGCCGTAGACCCATCAGGATTTTTTGCTGCTGTAACCATTAAATCAGAATCTGTATTGTCTATGCCCAAAACTTCAGCACCTGGTCTTATATATTTGCTAAAATGGGTCATAATATAGAATAGCGGTGTAAAATAAACCTCATCACTATTTTCGTCAACAATCACTGGCGCAATGCACCAGTTCTTAAACCAATTTGGGCCTCCTTGTTTATTTAATACCATATTCCAATCTACCCAACCATCAACCCAATTATTTAAGCAACCTATAATATCTCTTGCATACCGATTTGCAGGTGCGTATTTAGGATGTAGATATTTTTCTTCTTCTTTTGCCCAATCCCATCCCCAATCTGTAGCTTCCTTTTTCCAGTACCATAAATCGTCTTTCCAAACAGGAACCTGTGCATCAATACAGCCTTCAGTTTCTATAAGATATTTATTTGGAGCTTTTTGATGCGCATACTGAAGATCTTCTGGAAAGACCTCGTACGTGCTTTCGTACCAATGTATCGCTGTGCCATCATAATATTTGGATGATTCTTCAGTAGCATACATAACATCTACCCATTCTTTTAAGCCTGCTCTATTTTGATCATAGCCTAAAATAATTTTGTCTCCATAACCATCAGCTTCTAATTTTGGTCCTAAGTGATGTTGGACAAAGTCGGTCATCTCTTCTGGGGTAAAATGCATACTTTCCCAATTATTACCATTACCATGAGGTTCATTTTCAACCGTAAAACCCCAAAGCTCAATACCTTGCTCTTTATAAGCCTCTATATATTTCGAGAAAAATAACGCCCAAGTTGGATAATGTTCTTTGAGTAGCTTACCTCCAACCCAGTCCTTATTATCTTTCATCCAAGGTGGTGCTGTCCATGGTGAAGCAAACAATTTAAATCCGTCTTTTGAAATAGCTTGAGCATCTTTAATCATAGGAATTAAATCATCCATATCTTCCTTAACAGAAAAATCCTTTAATTCTTTATCTTCTGTTGGCGTGTAAGAGTAGTGATCTAATGAAAAATCACAAGAATTCATATGTGTTCTGCACAATGAATAATTAGCCCCTTCTTCACTGAAATACGCCTTTAGAATAAGATCTCTATTTTTTTTACTTAATTTATTGAGTAGGTATGCTGAAGATTCTGTGAATGCGCCACCAAAGCCTGTGATGGTTTGAAATTTTTGGTCTGGTAGTATTCTTATTACTGGTAACAAATCAACTTCCTCATCTACTGCTAAGGGTGCTATTTGTGTTAATTGATTTCCACTTGCAGAAGTTTCAAAAACCTCAACTTTCAGTTCTTCTGGTTGGGTATTACAACTCATAGCTGATATTAAAAGACAATAAATACTGATTTTTAATACTTTCATTTTTTATCGATTTGCCATAATCTCTTTTTCCGAAGGTGGTACCAAAACTTCTTCCATAAGTGCTTTTTTGTTACCGTTAAACGTTTTAGTAATGGCATTACCGTTTCTTGTTAATCCATCAAAAATGCCTTTATCTACCAAATCCCAAATTGGGTACTTAGCCTTACCATCTATAGTGAACAATCCAAAATGGTTTTCCGAGCCATTTGGATTGTGGGCGTCTTTCCATTGCTCGTTAAAAGCTTCAAAATAAAAACAGGAAATACCTGCTCTGTTAGTCCATCGTCTCATTAGTTTGTAATATAAACCTTGCTTATATTCGTCCGTGGCTCTAGAACCATCTGGCCCGTAGTAACCTGTAGAAGTGGTTGCCCAACCTGTTTCTCCTATATGTATTGGTTTATTGACTCCAAGGCTTTTCATATAATTCGTAACACTGTCATACTGTTTTTGAGCAAATTTTATAGAACGCTCCATTGCCATTTCGATTTTAGTTGTATCTGGCATATTAGCGTGTGCTTCTGGTACTCCCCAAAACTCTGGATTATAATGCGTATTATGATAAGGATAGGTGTGCATCGAGATAAAATCTACAGACTTAATCAACTCGTTTAAATCATCTACATGGTATCTGCTCTCACCACCACCCCAAGAGGCAAAGTCATCTGAACTTGTAATCCAGAGGTCTTTAGGCAACTCACCATTGTTTTTTAATTCTTGTAAATGTTTCACCCATTTTAAAATTACAGCTGGCTGCACATAATACGATGTTGCCCATTTTACCATGGCCTCATTGCCAACTGCAATTATTTTTACTATATCTGGGTATTGATTAGCTAAGGCCACTGCTCTTTTAATTTCACCTTCATTGTTAGGACTTTCGACTTCATGATTTGGCACTTTGTCTGTCCATGCATTTAGGCAATCTATCCAAGCCCCAAGCATAACATACATTTCAAAATTTTGGTCTTCGGTTTTTAATTCCGAAATGGCTTTTAAAACATTGGATGCATGTGGCAATTTTGGTTGCACATTATAGGTTCTCAATACTTTTATACCCATTGCCGAAAGGATTTTTAAATCTTCTTTTAATTCTGCAATAGTAGGTTGACTGTCTCTAGTCTTTTCTCTATAACCACCATAAGAAATAGCCAGGTAATCTGGGTTTCCTAATATATCTTTTGCTGTCACTTCTTTTTTAGTTTGGGTTGAAGGCTCTTGCTCTTTCTTCTTCTTTTCACTTTCACAAGACATCATGAATACTATACACAAAACATATATTATTATTTTTCTGTCCTTCATGATTCTTACTTTTTTATTTTAAATAGTCTTCTTTAATATGAACTTTAATATGCATAATATCTCCTGAACGACTAAACACCTTCTCACTTGATTCTTTATCCAAGCCCATTTGATCAAAGGTCTGTTGAATACTATCTTTTAATAAGACAATTGTTTTGTATTCATTAGAAATGGCATAAACTACTGGCACCTGACAATACGTAAATGCTAATTGCCCTTCATCAATTTTAATAGTTGACTTTTCACCTTCAACATTTATATAATTAAAAGTTTGTGCTTTGTTTAAAAACTCATTCTTTCTAAGCATACATGGATTAAAAACAAGTAATCCATCTTTTATAAAAACGCCTAATTCGCCAAATCGACTAAGGATATCTTCCTTTACCTGACCCGTCATTCCTGGTTGTTGCGCGCCTTTACCTGCAGGTGTGTGCGAATATGGATCGGTAGGGAATGCACCGTATAATTCTGGCGACTTGTGTACGCCTATGCCTTCGTTAATTTCGTAATAATGCTCTAAAAGCTTTCCTATGACTTCTGCCGATTCATTCTCTGCGATAGCTTTTTGACAAACTTCCATAACCGCTAATTGCAATTTTGAAACCATATGCCAATAAATAGACCCTAAACCTTCGTAACCATAAAACGTACCTGAACGACCTGTAAATGCCTTATGGTTAAATACATCTTCAAAAATTTGAAGAACGGCTTCTTCTTCATTTTTGACTAAGTTATCGTATTTGGTATCTTTTAAATTTTGAAGTGCCTTTTTTAAATCATTCCCATTTTTAAAATTTCCATTGAAATGATAATCACCATTACTATCCTTTTTAAGGATTTGTGTGTTACCTTCCGATACTAGAGTTTGTAATAATACAGAATTATTGACAGCATTGGACGGAATGGTATTCCTATCCATAAACCCCTTGAGATTTTTAAACGGATACAAAACATAACTGTATTGATCTTCTCTAAACAACTTGCTGTGCTTTAAGCCATCTAAAACGGCTAGACTTTCCTTAGAACTTAAATACCCAGAACTCAATACCGCAACCTGGCCCTCTAACATTTCATCTAAGTAGGAAATGGAAACCTCATCTCCTTTAACTGTCATTAGATTGTAAGCGTGATAGAGATTATCGTTTCTTCTGTTAGCGCTTATGGAATGTTCTAAATGATTGATAGCAGACTTAGTAAAGTCTAAAACATTATTAAGCTTTAGTTTTACTTTTTTGCCTGAGAATAAATTATTGTAAATATGCTCTCTATAATTGCTACCTGCTAATCCTAACAAGTCTAGTAGTTGTTTTCTTGTAACATTATCTATTTTACCATCCAAAATAGATTCGTTTTGCTCGAATGCCGATTTTACGGCATTGAAAAACTCGGCAATTTCTGATGAAACTTCTATTTCATTTATAGATGCCTTGTTAAAAACATCTTCAAAAAACTTTAAAAAACGTCTGAGATAATACAATGTTACCATAGAAACACCATTTCCAACCAAGGCGTTGTTGGCATCGTTCCATTCTGGTCGTTGAGTATTCATCCAAATACCACCTTCAGGAATAAAATTGGATAATTTTGCCAATGTCGTGGCTAAAATCTTCTCTAAAAAGTTTGCTCTTACGACGTCTCCGTTTTTATACTGTAACAAGGCACCATCTGCACCAATTTTATCTCTTTTTAATCTAATTTCCTTATCGGAATGCTCATCAAACTCTATGGTGTCTTTTGGGTTTTTTAGGATATCTTGATGTGCTTTTATTCTATAAGGCACGTTGGCATAAACAAAGATATCCTGAGAGAAAAAACTCTCTAATTTCCCTGGGTTATAATCTTCTATAAACTCAAGAAACTTCAATAAATATATGATTTGATGGTCTCCCCAATATCCTATGTAAGACCACGGATCGTCTGGCTCAATGGTTTCCCAATCAAAACCACCTTTGGTTACACGGTAAGGATTATAGCCATCAAACGTTGTGGCATTTAAGAACTTATGAATCATATTTTCAATAAACTCTGGATAAGAACTAGCTAAAGCTTCCCAGTTTTGAAAGATGTCTCTCCAGTTACCTTCGTAAT
>JAGQZO010000059.1:0-540 GCA_020435515.1 Winogradskyella sp.
GTTTATTTTTTTACTGATATTACAACTAATTCATGGCTTAGGCACATGGAAACTTTATATTAAAGCTGATAGGCAAGCCTGGGAAGCATTTGTACCTATATACAATGCTGTTATTTTAATGAAAATCATTTCGCGTCCATGGTGGTGGGTTATTCTTATGTTTTTACCTATTGTAAATCTTATTATGATTCCTGCAGCTTGGGTAGAAACGGCAAGAGCATTTGGTAAAGACAGTAAATTAGATGCTTTAATTTGTATAATAACACTTGGCTTTTATCTCTATTATCTAAACTATATTGAAGACGTTAAGTATATTGAAAACAGAAGGTTAAAGCCAAAAACTTCAGCTGGTGAGTGGATTACTTCTATCCTATTCGCTATTGTAGCAGCAACCATAGTACACACCTATTTTTTTCAACCGTTTGTTATTCCATCTTCATCTTTAGAAAAATCATTATTAGTTGGTGATTTTTTAATAGTTAGTAAAATACATTATGGTGCCAGAGGTCCTATGACAACTGTAGCAACACCAATGGTACA
>JAGQZO010000059.1:738-18865 GCA_020435515.1 Winogradskyella sp.
TACAAACCCATAGATAAAAAAACCAATTTGGTAAAACGTTGTGTTGCAACACCTGGCGATACTCTAGAGATAAGGGATGGCTATGTGTTTATTAATGGCAAGCAAAATGTACTACCTCCAAGATCGCATTTGCAATTTTCTTATCGTTTAACTTTAAAAAAACCTATCACAACTTCTGGAGAAGAGCGTTTGTTTTATAATATGCTAGACAAAGCAGATATCGATGATGGTTTTAGAATTAATCCCGATGGTTCATTTTATTTAGCAGCAGCATCAGATGAAGCTGTTAACAAACTTAGAGTACAACCCAATGTAGCTAGTGTGGAACGTGTCATTCAGGAAAAAGGTATTTCTGGTGATGTTTTTCCTAGAGATACCTATCATAATGATTGGAATACAGATCATTTTGGGCCACTTTGGATTCCTAAAGCCGGTGCTACTGTTGAATTGAATATTGAAAATATTGCTTTATACAAGCGTGCCATAGGCGAATACGAAGGCAATGAAGTGGTTACTCGAGGAAATGAGATTTACATTAACGACCAACCTGTAACTTCATATACTTTTAAACAAGATTATTATTGGATGATGGGAGACAACAGAAACAATTCTATTGATAGTAGATATTGGGGCTTTGTACCTTATGATCATATTTTTGGAAAACCTGTATTTATCTGGATGAGCATAGATGGGCTAATGGACGGAGGCATTAAAAACTGGAAGTTTCGTTGGGATAGAATCTTTACAACTGTAAGTGGTTCTGGCGAACGTACCTCTTACTTTATTCCATTTTTAGTAGTTGTATTAGGTATTTATGGGTTTAATAAATGGCGTAAGAAAAAGAAGGCTTCAGCTTCTTAAATCCTTATTGAATGGATTGCCTCATACATCCAACTTACTTCCCGAATATAGCGCACTTTGTAGCTATTATAAAGTCTGAAAATGTATGCTTTGAGGTCTGTGATAACTACCAAAAACAATCCTTCAGAAATCGTACAGAAATCTATGGAGCTAATGGCAAATTAGCACTTACTGTTCCTGTAAATTATTCTCAAAAAAACAGACAATTGTACAAAGACGTAAAAATCGCTAACGACGATAATTGGCAATTACTTCATTTAAAATCGCTACAATCGGCTTACAGCATGTCTCCCTTTTTTGAATTTTATATTGATGATTTAATGCCGCTTTTTGAGACTAAATTCGATTATATTTTGGATTTGAACCTGCAATGTTTTGAAACCCTCACTAATAGTCTTCAATTAGAATTGAGCGTTTCTAAAACCTCCTTTTTTGAAAAAGATGTTTTACACAAAACTGATTTTAGACCCTTGGTAAAACGAAATTTTGAAGCTAAAAACTTAGAAGAATACACCCAAGTATTTACAGACAAGCATGGGTTTATTTCCAATCTTAGTATTTTAGATTTACTTTTTAATGAAGGGCCTAATTCAGAACTATATTTAACGCGCCAAGCCCTTAATCCATGTTAAGATTTACTGTTCATTATGGACTTCATTTTGGTCTACCATTAATAATTGCTCTTATTTGCTTTAGAAAGCATTGGTTAAAAATGTATCTAATAATGCTTTCAGCATTTCTAATAGATCTAGACCATCTTCTGGCAAACCCAGTTTTTGATTCTAATCGTTGCAGCATTAATTTTCATCCACTTCATAGCTATTACGCCATCACTGTGTATGCTATCCTATTATTTCCAAAAATAACCCGAGTTTTTGCCATTGGTCTTTTGGCTCATATTGTTTCGGATGGTGTGGATTGCTTACTTATTTAGGTTTAAAGTAGCTTTTACAGGATAGTGATCGGAAAGATTTATATCATTATAGGTTTTAAAACCGTTGATTTTAAATCGTTTATCTGCTAAAACAAAATCGATTCGCAGCGGAAAGAACTTAAAATCGAACGATTTACCAAAGCCGTTACCTGCCTTCTCAAAAGCATCTTTTAAATCATCTCCTAAAATCTCTTTATAGCTATATGAATACGCTGTATTATTAAAATCGCCCGCTACAATAATTTTATAAGGACATTTGGATTTATGTTCTAAAAAAAGTTCAACCTGTGATTGCTGAGTTATAAATGCTTCCTTAACTCGTTTTAAAAACACATCTCTAGAATATTGACTATTTATATAATCTATTTCTGTATTGATTTTTGAAGATTGTAAATGAACATTATAGACCCTAATCGTATCCTTATTTTTTACAACATCGGCAAAAATGGCGTTGTTGCCCGTATTGGTAAATTCTAAAGACCCAGAATTTACAATAGGTAGCTTTGAGAAAATGGCATGACCGCCTTTAGCATCCTTAGTATATCTTCCGTTATAATCGGCATAACCCTCTAAGTTGATTGGTGTTCCTCTTGTGTATTCTTGTATGCAAATAACATCTGGTGATTCCTTAAGGAAAAAATCTAAAATATCCTCTCGTGTGGTCTTGTTGGGTTTCCAATTGTACTTATTAAACAATCTTACATTAAAGGACATTACTGAAAAATTTCCAGGCTCTTCAACCTTTTTAGAGGATGAAAATTTATATAATGACCCTAAATAATTCCAACCTAAAAGTAATACAACAAGAGACAATAACATTTGCTTTTTAACTTGAAACAACCAATACAGAAAGAAGAAAACATTAAGCAAAATTAATAATGGTACGCCTAAACTTAGAACGGATAAGGTCGCAAAACTTTTTGGTGGCACATATGGCAATAAATAGGAAACCAATAAAATAAACGCTGCCAATGAATTGACAACAAATATTATTTTATTAAAGAAGCTTAATTTTTTCATTGCCTTCAATCATCTTTGCTGGCATCAAACAGAAATGCTTTCTCTTCTGATGATAGACTATTGTAACCACTTTTACTGATTTTGTCTAAAATAATATCTATCTTTTTTTGTTTATCACTTTTATCTGATGATTTTGAATTTGATGATTTTCTTGAAGATGCCTTAGATGTTCTATGCACCGTTTTTAAATTAGACTTGGGCTTAAACCAACTTACTATCGAGTCCATCACACGCTCAAAACCAACACCAATATCCTTTCCTTTTACCAATTGCGTGGCATAATAATACCCTAAGATGTATCCACCTATATGAGCCACATAACCACCTTGATTAATCCCTAACATTAGCCTGAAAACATCCATAACCACAAAGAAAATGGCAATATGCATCCATTTAACATTAAAAGTGTTGAATAATCTAATTTCTGATTTAGGCATGTAAATAGCAATAAACATGAGCAGGGCACTAACACCTGCTGAGGCGCCAACCATAAAACCATTTTTAGTTCCAAAAAAGTTAGTTGGAATAATATTTGAAACCGCCAAATAAGCCAAGCCACCTGAAATGATACCTAGTAGATAGATATTTAAAACCATTTTGGTTCTAAACAAGTTGGATGCTGCTCTTGACAGGTAGAATAAAAACAGCATATTAAATAGTAAATGTAAAAATCCACTATGCAAAAATCCGTAAGATATTAAAGACCATGGCTGTAAAATAAAATCACCAAAACCTGATGGCATTACAAAGTATTTTACAACATTAACCCTAAATAGGCTTGTAAGTACAACATCCACAATATATACAATAACATTTATGGTAATAATCTTACCGAAAACGTCAAGGTTATTGTAACGATATTTTAAACTTTCAATGGTTGTCATTCTTAATTCCAACGGTATTTATCGCGTTCGTTTTTCTTCCAAAAATACATTAGCAAAAATCCAGTAAGAGCACCACCAACGTGAGCCATATATGCTGTGTTACTTGGACTAAAAATGGATTGCCCTGAAAGTGCTGAGAATAAATCTAATGCAATGATTCCTGGAATAAAATATTTAGCCTTAATAGGTATTGGTAAGAAAATCAACATCAACTTAGATTCTGGAAACAACATCCCAAAGGCAACTAACACACCCATTATTGCTCCTGAAGCTCCAACCATTGTTGAATTAAATGCACTGGCAAACCCTTGAAATTTATCACCTAAAACTGGAACCCACCTCTTATCATATTGACCTTCGCTTAGAACATTTACAATTTCCGTTTGAGAAAAACCAGAATCCAACAATGTTTCCAAACCAGTATTAAATTGAAAATATAAAAATGCAACCTGAATAATTGCCGCTCCAAAACCTGAAAGAAGATAGAAAACAATGAACTTTCTCATACCGAAGACTTGTTCAACGGCAGTACCAAACATCCAGAGTGCAAACATATTGAATAAAATATGAGTTAAACCACCATGCATAAACATATGTGTTAAAACCTGCCATGGTTCAAACATAGGGTTTTTAGGAAAATACAAAGCAAACCATTGATAAAAGGACTGCCCATTGCCAATAGTCATGGTGCCAATAAACATTAACACATTAATTATCAATAAATGCTTTACGGCATCAGTTATTCCTTGTCTCATACTACATAAATTTCTTTTCAATGTCGTCTGTAGACATTGTTATAAACGTTGGTCTGTTGCTTGGCGATACATTTGGCTCCTTACATGCAAATAAACTGTTCACCAAATGCTCCTGCTCTGTATTGTTTAGTACTTGTCCGTTTTTAATGGCAAGACTTTTTGCCATAGATTTTGCCAACAAATCCGCAGCACTAAAATTAGCATCAGGAACATCATTTTCAACATCGCTAATGAGTTGTTCTAAAATTATAGTCACTTCACTTTCTGGCACTCCAACCGGGACTCCTGTAATGGTAATCGTTTCTTTCTTAACGTCAGAAAATACAAATCCCGTATGTTCTAAATCCTCTTTTAAATCTGAAATAATATTAATTTCATTAGGTGCAAAACTCAATTGCAGAGGAAACAATAACTGCTGACTTGTAGCTTGCTTAATAGTGATGTGTTTTAAAAAACTTTCATATAATACGCGTTGGTGTGCCCTATTCTGGTCAATAATGAGCATTCCAGATTTTAAGGTACTTACTATATATTTTTGCTGAAGCTGAAATGTGGTCTTACTTGTTTCAACTGATGCGTCGCTAAAAATAGTTTCGGTCGTTAATTCTTTTTCAAAATTAACATCTAACTTATCTTCTTGTTTGTGATTGGTCTTAGATTCCAAGCCCACATATAAACTTTCCCAATTAGCAGTTGGTGCAGATTTAAAACTGGTTTTAGATGAATTAGAATTAGAAGATCCTCTTGAAACACTTGCATCATCCGCAAACGGATTAAAACTTCGATCAACCTCTATTGTTGGTGTTTTGCCTACCTTATCCTTATAACTGTAAGGCGTATTGAATTGGTCTTGATGTTCAAAATCCAGAACTGGTGCAATATTAAATTGTCCTAAACTGTGCTTTACAGAAGACCTTAATATGGCATATAAGGTATGCTCATCATCAAACTTAATTTCGGTTTTAGTTGGATGGATATTGATATCAATAGTTTTGGGATCTACAGTAAGATTTAAAAAGTAACTCGCATGATAACCATTTTTAAGTAAACCTTCAAATGCGGCACTAATGGCATGATTTAGATATGGACTTTTTATAAAACGTTGGTTTACAAAAAAGAATTGTTCCATACGTGTTTTTTTGGAATACTCTGGTTTGCCAACAAATCCTGAAATCTTTAAAACCTCTGTCTCTTCTTCAACTGGCACTAGTTTTTCATTGGTTTTGCTACCAAAAATATGTACCACACGTTGCCTATAATTTTCTTTTGGAAGATTAAAAAGTTCACTTCCATTATGATAAAAAGCAAAAGCTATATTAGGATGTGCTAAGGCTACTCGATGAAATTCATCTGTAATATGCCTTAATTCTACAGTATCCGATTTTAAAAAGTTTCGTCTCGCAGGAATGTTAAAAAATAAATTTTTAACAGCAACAGAAGTTCCTGTTGGTGTTACAATAACCTCTTGAGATTTTACCGTACTCCCTTCTATTTCAATAGCTGTACCAAGCTCATCATTTGGTCGTTTGGTTTTTAATTCTACATGTGCAATGGCTGCAATACTGGCCAAGGCTTCTCCTCTAAATCCTTTGGTGTTGAGTTGGAATAAATCTTCAGCTGACTTTATTTTTGATGTGGCATGACGCTCAAAACTCAAACGTGCATCGGTAACGCTCATACCTTTACCGTTATCTATAACTTGTACTAGTGTTTTACCAGCATCTTTGATAATGAGTTTTATCTCATCTGCCTCAGCATCTATAGCATTTTCTAAAAGTTCCTTAACTACAGATGCAGGTCGCTGTACCACTTCACCAGCTGCAATTTGGTTGGCAACATGGTCTGGTAAAAGTTGAATGATATCTGTCATTAGCTTTGAGGGAAGAAAATAGACAAATCGAAACCGAACAGTAACAAAAACAATAGAATTAAAATGCCTGCTATAATAAAGACACGTTTATTTACGCTTTCATCTTTACTATTTTGATACTCATCTACTGCGGCATTCCATTTCCCTTTTAAACCTTTTGGTGGATTTACCGTTTTTCTGTAATCGTCAAACTTGTGCTTTAATTCATAAGGATTTCCGTCACCTTTGTAGTAACGCGGTTTATAATCATACTTTTTATTTTTTTTCAATTTCATTAATCCCATAATATCCTTATTTAATATATCCTTCTAAGACATACATTAAAACAAAAAGCGCTATGAGCAATATTATTAAAGTTGGTAAGGAAAATAACTTATTAGATTTTCGCTTGGTATTACCCCTTATTTCAACCCACCTACGCTCCAAGTCGTCCTTCGACTCTTCTCGATGATTATCCGTTTCGGAATCCTGAAAGCGTGGTTTGTAACTAAACCGCCTATTTTTTTGTTGGGTAAACAAATTCTTCTTAAAATTTTAAACCTAGATTATCTCAAAAGTACTTAAAATACGAGGAAAAATTGCTTAAGGATTCCTTAAAATTATCAACAAAAAGGATGCCAAGCTTAGGTATTAGGGATTAGGAATGAGATTACTCTAATTTAAATCAATCAATATAATTAAATACTATCGACTGAATACTTAATTCTGCCTACTGAGCTTTACTTCGTATCTTTTCTAAGCTGAGCCATTTTTATGGCAGCTATGGCAGCTTCTGTTCCTTTGTTACCATGTTTTCCACCAGAACGATCTATGGATTGTTGCATAGTGTTATCGGTTAAAACACAGAAAATAACAGGTATATCCCCAGATAAATTTAAGTCTTTTATACCTTGTGTAACACCTTGGCAAACAAAATCAAAATGCTTTGTTTCTCCTTGAATGACACAACCTATAACGATGATAGCGTCGAGCAAACCAGACTCAGCGTAAATGCTTTTAGATAGTCGTGCAGCACCATAAGTAAGCTCAAAAGTCCCTGGAACATTCCAACGTACAATGTTTTCTTTTAATGCACCGCAATCAATCAATGCATCAAAAGCACCTTGCCATAGACCTTCTGTAATGTTATCATTCCATTCTGAAACAACAATCCCAAACCGAAAGTCTTTCGCGTTTGGGATTGTAGCTTTATCGTAATGCGATAAATTAAGGTTTGCAGTAGCCATGTTTTATAAGCTTGCTTCTACTTTTCCTATTAGTACATCAACTTGTCCAGCTTCTGTAGAGCCTTCAAATTCAGATTTTATTCGCTTTAAATAATCTAAAGCTTTTTGGTTTTCACCTAAATTAATTGCAACTCTTGCTGCTTTTAGTAAATACATAGGTGTTGTAAAATCGTTTACATTAGCTTTGAATGCTTTTTCATAATATTCTAAAGCTTCTGGTAATTGCTCTAATTGAACAAAAGCATCGCCAATCCCTCCTTTAGCAATAGGGC
This sequence comes from Winogradskyella sp., assembly GCA_020435515.1. Lineage (GTDB taxonomy): Bacteria > Bacteroidota > Bacteroidia > Flavobacteriales > Flavobacteriaceae > Winogradskyella. Next base: position 8,561 of record JAGQZO010000059.1, read on the forward strand.
CTAACATTTTATCTTCGCTAGAAAAATCGCTCAAATAAGTGATAGCATTTTGGTAATCTTTCAGGTTTAAATATGCCATACCTGCATAATAGTTCGCTAAATTTCCAGCAGGTGTGCCACTATACTCCTTAACAATATCTAACATACCAAATTTTCCTTCTCCTCCATTTAAAGCCATCGTATAAAGTGAGTCTGAAGAAATACCATTAGCGGCATCTTCAAAATATTTTTTTGCGGTGTACATTTCGTTCATCGCTTCTTTTTGATGAGGCTCTGCAATAAATTTGTTGTAACCCATATAGCCTAAAACTATAAGCGCTACCGCAGCTATTGCCCCAACAATGTAATTCTGATTTTTAACAAACCATTCTTCAGTCTTGGTAGCTCCTTCATCTAATGTATTAAATACCTCAGCTGTTGTTGAGTTTTCCTCAGCAATTACTTCCTTCTCTTTTTGTGTTTTCGGTTTATAGCCTCTTTTCTTATACGTTGCCATTTCTTGTCTATTAATGCGTGCGCAAAAATAAAATTTTTATTGGGATTTAAAAGCCTAATTATTTGTTATTTTTCAATAATTTGCGAGAATATTCATGTGTTCATATTTATTGTTTTTTTAACGGACACATGGAACATCCTGTAATCATTTTCGTTGTGTCATTTATGATTAATGTTGGATGTTTCATTACATTAATACACCACTAAATTCAAGCAAAAGACGTTTGTTTTTATGATTCTAAACACGCTATCTTTAGTTAATTACAAAAATTTTGAAAGTCAGGTTTTTGATTTCGACATCAAAATAAATTGTTTTGTTGGTGCTAATGGCATAGGTAAAACAAATGCTTTAGACGCCATTTATCATTTAGCTTTTGGTAAAAGTTATTTTAATCCTGTAGCTGTTCAGAATATAAAACACGATACAGATTTTTTTGTGGTTGATGGTAATTTTACCAAAAATGAGCGAAACGAAAAGGTTATTGTTTCCCTAAAAAGAGGACAGAAAAAAATCATAAAACGCAATGGAAAAGCTTATGAAAAGTTTAGTGACCATATAGGCTTTATCCCTTTGGTTATTATATCTCCTACCGATAGAGATTTAATTATTGAAGGTAGCGATACTAGGCGAAAATTCATTGACAGTGTTATTTCACAAAGCGACAAATCCTATCTATCTGCACTTATTGCATACAACAAAGTGATTTCACAGCGTAATGCGCTTTTAAAATACTTTGCACTGAATAATACCTTTAATGCTGACACGCTCTCTATTTATAACGAACAACTGAATACTTACAGCAAAGAAATATTTAAAAAGCGTGATGATTTTCTAAAAATATTCATCCCAATTTTTAAGGAACGTTATGAAGCTATCAGTAAGAGCAAAGAAGTCATAGATTTAAAATACAAAAGCGATTTGTTTGATGGTGATTTAATGGATTTATTACAAAGCAACCTCAATAAAGATAAAGCTCTTCAATATACAAGCGTTGGTATACACAAAGATGATTTGGTGTTTACTATTGATGATTTTCCGATAAAGAAATTTGGAAGCCAAGGGCAACAAAAATCCTTTTTAATCGCATTAAAACTGGCACAGTTCGATTTTATAAAACAACAAAGTGGTGTGTCTCCTATTTTACTCTTGGATGATATTTTTGACAAGTTGGATGAGAACAGAGTTGCACAAATTATCAGTCTTGTTGATAATGAGCATTTTGGTCAAATTTTTATTAGCGACACACATGCTGATCGAACTGAATCTATTGTCAAACAAATTCATCAATCGTATAAAATCTTTAAACTATGAAGAAGGTTTGTTTCATAATTCTACTTCTGGTCTTTAGTTGTTCTGAAAATCCTGAAACATACATAAAGCATCTAGATGGCTATTGGGAAATTGAAGAAGTTACACTAACAGACGGTACAAAAAAGCAATATCAATTTAATGAAACTATAGATTACATTAGCATTAATGATAGTTTACAAGGTTTTAGAAAGAAACTAAATCCTGGGATTAACAATACGTATTTTACTTCAGATGATGCTGAAAAGTTAATTGTAAAACTTGAAAATGATAGTTTAAATCTCTATTACAGTACACCTTACGCGAAATGGAAGGAAACTGTTTTAGAGGCATCAGAAACACATCTAAAAATAAGCAATGAAAATAAGAACGTATATTTATACAAACGTTATAAACCAATTAAGTTAGATGTTGACTAAACAATGACGTAAGACAAATGGCAAAGCGCAATAATGATAACCGTCCTATTGAAGAAATTCTAAAAGAATTTGTGCAAACCAACAATTTAGAAGCTGGTTTAGACAAAGTCAATGTGCGTGAGGCATGGGCTAATCTTATGGGAAATGGTGTTAACAACTACACAACTGCCATTGAGCTTAAACATGAAACGCTTTATGTACAATTAAGTTCTAGTGTTTTACGTGAAGAATTAAGCTACGGAAACGAGAAAATTGTAAAAATGCTTAACGAGTCCGTTGGCAAAGACATTGTAAAGAAATTAGTTCTTCGTTAGTTAAAATGATTTTTTAGGCTTCAGAATAATTTAGTACTTTTCAAAAGCAATTATTCACGCTTTATGAAATACACTAAACTCATCATTTCCTTCATATTTACTGTAGGACTATTTTTTGTTCTCAATACCAAATTAGGTTCCATACCTCCCATTGGTAAATTTCTAAATCCTTATTCTGGTATATGGCAAAATGAAACAACCGAATCTACTTCAGGCAATGTTTACATTTCTGGATTAAAAGATAAGGTAACCGTGCACTATGATGAACAATTGATTCCTCATGTTTTTGCGCAAAACGAAAGTGATCTTTATAAAGCACAAGGCTACTTAACTGCCAAGCATCGCTTATGGCAGTTAGAATTTCAAACCTTTGCCTCAGCTGGTAGATTATCTGAAATTATTGGAGAAAAAGCACTAGACTATGATCGAACTGAACGTCGCAGAGGTATGGGCTATGGTGCAGACCAAGCCATAGTATACATGGAAAAGTATGATAAGGAAACTTTAGGCTATATTCAAGATTATGCAGATGGTGTCAATGCCTATATCAGTCAATTAAAGCCAGAAGATTATCCTGTTGAATACAAACTACTAGATTACCAACCCGAAGCTTGGACGCCCAAAAAAACTGCGTTGTTATTAATGTACATGACCAAAATGTTGGCAGGAGGTGATGATGATTTAGAATATACAAACGCCTTACGCCTATTTGGAAAAGAAAATTTCGACCTATTATTTCCAGATTTCTTTGATATTACAGATCCTGTAATACCAAAAGAAACCGATTGGAGTTTTATCGATGTGCCACAAACACCTTTACCAGAAAGTCAGGCTGTTTTAGATACTATTGTAGAAACAATTTCAAAGCCTAATCCGGATAACGGAAGTAATAACTGGGCAGTATCAGGTGCTAAATCGGCAACTGGAAATCCTATTCTGGCGAACGATCCTCATTTAGGCCTCAACTTACCATCTATCTGGTTTGTGATGCAGCTCAGCACACCAGATCATAATGCTTTTGGTGCTACTATTCCTGGTGCGTTGAGTGTTATTTCGGGCTTTAACCAACATATTGCTTGGGGAGAAACCAACGCAACAAGAGATGTTATTGACTGGTACAAGGTTGAATTTAATGAAGACAGAACCAAATACAAATATGATGGAGAATGGAAAGATGTTTCAATACGTGTAGAAGATATTAAAATAAGAGGAAAGGAAAATTATAAAGACACTGTATTATACACACATCATGGCCCTGTGGTATATGACAAAAACTTTAAGTCTGACAAAGAATTAGCAGGCTATGCCATGAAATGGATTGGGCACGAAGGTGGTAATAATCAAAAAACTTTTATAGAACTAAATAAAGCTAAAAACTACGACGACTACGTAAAAGCTTTGCAGTATTGGAATGCTCCTGCTCAAAACTTTGTTTTTGCCTCCACCGAAGGCGATATTGCACTTTGGATTCAAGGAAAGTTTCCTAATAAATGGGAAGGGCAAGGTAAGTTTTTAATGGATGGCAGCAATCCTGAAAATGATTGGCAAAGCTATATACCTCAACAATTTAATGCACACACCAAAAATCCTGAGCGCGGTTTTGTGAGTTCTGCTAATCAGCATCCTGTGGATGAAAACTACCCGTATTTTGTATTTAATGATGGTTATGAAACGTATAGGAATAGGGTTATTAATGATTTTTTTAATTCTAAAGAAAAAATCAGTGTTGATGATTTTAAAAATTTACATAATAACAATTTCAACCTCAAAGCTGCTGAAATAGTACCTTACATGTTAGAACAAATGAATACTTCAACACTTTCTGAAAAAGAAAAAGCTATTTATAATGAAATAAAAGCCTGGAAATTTAATAATGATATTGATGAAGTTGGCCCAAGTATTTTTAGGCAATGGTATGGCAAACTTTATAATTTGGTTTGGGATGAATTTGATGTTGAAGACACAGCTTTAAGTTCACCGTTCACCTATCAAACCATTTATCTTTTAAAAAATCATGGTAACCATGAGTTTATGGATATTGTTGAAACCAAAGATAAAATTGAAACAGCTAAAGATTTATTCTTAATTGCCTTTAAGGAAGCTGCTGAACGCTTACTAGAAATCAAACAAGAAAAAGGAGACTATACTTGGCTAAAATACAAAGCTACTTATGCAGGTCATTTATTACAGGCATTACCAGCATTTTCTAGATTTGACATTCCAATTGGTGGAGATCGAAATATTGTAAATGCCACATCAGAAAATCATGGCCCTTCATGGAGAATGATTGTTGAGATGACCTCGCCTCCAACTGCTATCGGTATTTATCCTGGTGGGCAATCAGGTAATCCAGGCAGTAAATATTATGACAATTTTATAGATGAATGGGCAGCTGGAAAATATCATCAACTTAACTTTTTGCAATCTGAACAAGCTACTGATGCCATTATTGAGACACAAACTTTAACACCTAAAAACTAATGAAGAAAAATATCATCAACTTTTTTGCAACTATACTATTAGCATTCTTTCTATCATTGGTCTTACCATGGTGGTCAGTAATGACAGCTGCTTTAGCAACATCGTTATTTATTCCACTAAAAAAAGCTGCAGTGTTTTTTGTGCCTTTTTTAGCTATTCTTGTGTTTTGGGGAGTTTATAGTTTTATACTTAGTAGCGGTAATGACTATATTTTAGCAAAACGAATTGCCGTGCTATTACCTCTTGGAGGTAATCCCTATGTTTTAATGTTGGTTACAGGAATTGTAGGTGGACTTGCCGCTGGTGTAGCTGCTGTTTTTGGAAAGCAGATTACCTTAGTCTCAAACAATCGGTAATAAAAACACCCACACTTTCGTGTAGGTGTTTCAACTAACAAAAAAACTCAAAAAGTATCAAAATTTCTCATGATACCGATTAACTGTAATCAGCAGTTAATCTTTCTTGCTAGCAACCAATCAACCAAACTTAATTCGCTTCCCCACAAACTAAGTGTTGACCCCTATAAATCGAAGGTTATGAAAGCCTTCTACATTTAGATATAATTAGTTTATTGTACTTACGATAAAATGAAGAAGTCGGTTTCATATTTTTCTCAAAAAGTTTTAAATATGACTGTTTTTTGGATATAAAAAGTATCTTTATATCATAATTGCAATGCCATGAATCCATCAGCAAAGGGCTGGATAAAAAAACTACTAAAAGACCTAGCAGACAACGAACTGGCTGATATAGACACCTTAGAATTTTACGATAGATTAAGACAAACTGGGTTTATATATGGCAGCAATATTTCTACCTTATCCATTGTAAATCAATCGTATGATTTTACTGAAGAAGAACGAAGCAAGATAAATCTTCTTTTATGTTTTTACCATATTCACTTAAGTGAAGGTTATTCTAACGAAACATTCATAGATAAGCTTGTTGCCTATTATAAAACTGTAGGTGAGAACGAACGTTCTTTTTTTAAAGAACTTTTTGGTGAGTCTTCTAGCGATAAATTGCTAGAAAAGATGATTCATAAGCGCATTCACATAGATGATAATTTTATTTCCAAAAGTTTCAACTACTTCTTAGTTAATGCCTTACTTTTTATTGATGTCTTGGGTTACATTCAGTTTTTAAATGATAAAAAAGACATTCAAAACTATGTAAACAACTTAGAGTCTGCACTTGAGTCTGTGGTCATTTCCGTTATGGAAACCAAGTCCAACAAGTCTAACTACGACGAAAATTTAATGAAGCTTTTTGAAAGCTCCATGCGTCAAAAGGATACAGATATTAATACTTATGAAGATGTTATTAAACTCATTAATCATCCTCTAGAAAAGCAATATCTTGTAGATTTAGTTTGTATGGCTTCGTGGAGTGACAAGGTGATAGATACTGCAGAACAGAATTTTCTAAATAAAATGAAGAATGACCTAAAATTAGAGCAAGAGGTCATTGATAAATCTATTGCGTCCATTAACTCATTTTATGATGAGCACAAGGAAGAAGTTGCTTTTTTAAGCTCTAAAAACTTGGCTCAAAGTTTTTACGACAATAGTAGCAAATTAGTATCTAAACTTGTAAATCGTAACAAAAAGCGTCTTTTAAAAGAGTTGTCTGAAAGTAAAGAAGCTATGAAGCTATTAACCGCTTCAACCTACAGAACGCTTAACGATGAAGAACAAAAAAAGATACAGCAACAACTATTGGATATCTTTAAATCCATACCGAGTTTAGCTATTTTTATGCTGCCTGGTGGTGCAATTTTGCTCCCACTTTTTGTAAAAATTATCCCAAAATTACTTCCATCTGCTTTTGATGATAATAGAATTGAAGAGGAAGACTAGCCTATTTACCTTTCTTTTGTATATAATTTAGCACAGCTTCTTTTGTAGTATACCAGTTTCTACCTTCTTTGTGTGCATCAATTTTTCCTTGCCTAGCCAATAAGCTAACATACTCTTGACCATAAGGAATCTCAGGCTCTTCAACAATGTTTGAAATCGTTTGATAATCTTTATCTGAACCAGGTATAGCACTTAGATAAATATTTAAAGAACGCTCTGTTGCTTGGCACATTAACAACATTAACTTACTATAATTACCATTATTGGCCTGGTTTAATGCCGCATAATACTTGGCTCTATCATTAGCTAAAATAATTGCTGGAGGAAAACCGTGACGCATTAATAGTAAATTCATGACCAAGCGTACTGTACGTCCATTGCCATCAAAAAAAGGATGAATCCACACAAACTTATGATGAAAAACAGTAGCCAGCTCTACAGGATTTAACTCTTGAGAATTAGTATTTACATAGTCTATTAATCCATCTAGATACTCTGATACTTTACTAGCATTTGGAGGTACAAAATTTGCACCAGATATACGAACACCACTGTTACGTAATCGACCAGCATATTCATCTTCAATAGAACGAAGCACTAAAGCATGAAGGTCTAATATATCTTTAGCACTTAATGTATAATTGTCTTTAACTAATTGATATAATTTGAGAATAGCAAACTCATGGTTTTTTGCTTCAAAATGCTCTTTAAGTGATTTTCCTTTAACGGTAATACCTTCCTGAAGTACCATTTGAGTCTCTCTTAGACTGAGTGTATTACCCTCTATACTATTGCTATTGTATGTCCATTCTACAAGAAAGGCTTCTTTTATATTTTGCAATACAACATTTGGCAAAGGTCTTGCTTCGTTTAAGACCTTTACTTTATCCAATAATCTTTTAAAGGTTTGATCTAATTCTTTTCTATATGATGTACTTATTTCCCACACACCACAAATATACAAATTATCGGATAGTTTTTAAAAAACTTTTATCCGATTTTTTTTACTCTAACCAATCCTTAAAATCTTTCACACGTTCTCTAGCAACAATAATTTCTTGTTCATTAAAGTGGTTTAACTTAATCTGTAATCTAGAATTTGTGTAGCTAATAATATCTTTTATGGCATTGATGTTTACATAGAATTTTCTACTCACTCTAAAAAACACGTGTGGTTCCAACTCATCTTCAAGCTGATCTAGAGTTTGGTCTAAAAGGTAATTTCTACCGTCATTAGTGTAGGCGTAAGTCCCTTTATTTTCGCTATAAATACACTCAATGTCTTCAATATTTATAAGCTTTAAGTGTTGACCAACTTTTACAGAGAAACGCTTTTTATACTCACGCTCTATTGGATTGACCAATAGCTTTTTAATATCGTTAAAGTCTAAAGTAACGGATTGCTTTTGAGGTGTTCTGTCTTTAAACTTTATTACTGCAGTTTTTAAGTCGTCTTCATCTATTGGCTTTAGAAGGTAGTCGATGCTATTGAGTTTAAAAGCCTGAAGCGCATACTCATCATAGGCCGTTGTAAAAATAACTGCGGAGTTTATATCCAAAGCTTCAAAAATCTCAAAAGACAGACCATCGCTCAATTGTATGTCTAAAAAGATTAAATCTGGATGATCATTATTTTGAAACCACTCTAAGGATTCTTCAACCGAATGTAACATGGTTTCTGCCTCTAAATCTAAGGCTTTCAGCATACGCTGCAATCGTCTTGCTGATGGTTTTTCGTCCTCTATAATGATTACGTTCATTTTGTTTGGTTATTTTTTTGGTTGATTAATTCTATTTCCATATTTTGGTTTCTTCAGCGTCGTCTTTCTTTAAATAAGACGCTATCTTTTTATCTTCCCAGCTTTTTTTAAAGACCTTCCGTTCTTTAAAAACTTTCCATGCGTGCAATACAATAGCAACTGTCCATAGTACTAAAATTGAAAGATTAAGACTAATTATGTTATTCTTGTATTCCCCTTCAACAATATAAAGATTGTATAACAACAGTGCCAATACGACAAGGTATCCTGCAAAGTGAATGTAAAACAGTTTTAATTGCCTTACGTACTTTTTCGCTTTTAGTAATTTTTGCTCTTCAGTATTGCTAGATTCCATGAATTTCTATCATTTAGTACCTACTCCCAATTACTTTCTTCCTTATCCATAAACTCCTGAATCTTGCGCTTTTCCCAATCTTTGCCAAAAAAGAAATCTGGTCCAAATACTCCTATAAAATGAAACACCAATCCGATGCCCCAAAAAACTGCCGTAGCATAAGGTCCAAAACCTCTGAAACCCTGCTCTGAGTTAAGTCCTATCAACAATATCAAAAATACGTTGACAACAATATAGACTGCAAAATGCCAGTAAAATCCTATTAAAGCATCTACCTTTTTCTTGGCTCTTAGGTATGCCTCTTCTTTTCTAAAATCTGAAACCTCATCTTTGTCTTTATAAGGTTCTAAACTATATTTTTCCATTTCTTAAATTTTTTAATGTGAATCGTTAGAAATTTCTTTATTCATATATTCTTCAATCTTGCGTTCTTCCCATTTAGCACCAAACTTAAACGACAAGAAATGTAGAATTAAAAACACTCCCCAAATAGTCCAGGAACTTAAAACATTAATGGTTAAAAATTCATCAACAAAGCTATCCCAGCTATTAAAATCCCCCCAAACTTTTAATACAGTAAGTACTGTATTAACCACTAAATATATCATAAGGTGTGTGTAAAACCCTTTCTCTCTTTCAACTCTACGCTTTGCCTTTATATAATTTAAATTTTGATCTTTCATAACTATAATATTTTAATTCCAACGATTTTTCTCATCCTCCTCACGCATATATTCTTCAATTTTGCGCTGTTCCCACTTAGCACCAAATGCACCTTCATCTACATAAACTCTATAGGCTTGAAGTACATTACTTAATCCCCAAAATACTAATGGAAACCAAAACCATTGAATTGTATGTGGGGTATATCTATACCAGATAAATATTAAAAATGGTATTACAATTATATAAGATATTAAACTGTAGTAGAAACCCTTAAGCTCATCTACTCGCTTGCGAGCTCTAACGTAATCGTCGTTAAGACGCTCTTTTGATTTTTGTGTTGTTCTCATGATTGATACTTGTTTTGTGAGCATCGGAATTGCAACCGCAAAATCCTTCTCTCTTTGATTGATGTAAACTTTTCTCTCCGTAAGAAGCTGGTAACGTTGCTTTATGTTTTCTAAACCAACTCCACTACTCTTCTTTACAATTTGCTTTGGTTGAAGATTATTCATCACCACTAAATGATTTCCATCTTCATAAATTTTTATGTACAATGGCTTACTCGAGGTTACCATATTATGCTTTACAGCATTTTCTAATAATAGTTGCAGCGACAAAGGCACTACTTTACTTTCAGGGTTTGAAGC
>JAGQZO010000059.1:18925-19509 GCA_020435515.1 Winogradskyella sp.
GCGAAATCCAATTCTTCATCTACGGTCACCAATTCTTTGCTCTTTTGCTCTAAAACGTATCGATATACTTTAGATAACGCTGTTGTAAACTTCTGTGCACTATCAGGATTTTCTTCGATTAAACTTGTTAGCACATTAAGACTGTTAAACAGAAAATGTGGATCTAACTGATTTTTTAAGGCATCAAATCTTGCACTAGCTGCACCTGCAATAACCTTCTGCTCTTTTATTTTGTTCTTCTGAAAACGGTTGTAGAAGTATATGATATAAAACACTGTTACAATAGAAAGTGTAATCCACAACCCAAACGAATAACCATACCATGTTTCGGTTTCCAAGAAGTGATCTAACGAATCACCAAAAATTAGCACCTCAACTAACACTCTAAGAACAAAAATGGTTATCAATGTTACTACTGTACTACTTAATATCCCGAACACAAAGCGTTTGATACTGTCGTAGGTTTTATAGCTACGTTTCTTTAGATATTCAAAAACCAGAGTGTTTACATAGCTAATTACAAAAGTATAAAGCTGATATATGCCAAAGTAGATTAAAAACTGATTAACATTTTTAAAATCAAA
>JAGQZO010000060.1 GCA_020435515.1 Winogradskyella sp.
AGTAGGAAGCATAGAAGATATTACAAAACGTTTGAGTGCTGTGATTGATAAATTGTAACTGTCGTTCCTGCGAAAGCAGGAATCTTATGATTATAAGCTCTATTTTAATTTAAAAGATTCCCACTTGCGTGGGAAGTTAATATGACAGAAGGAAATTTTGTAGACTACGTAAAAATGCACGTTTCTTCCGGAAATGGAGGCAAAGGTTCTGCGCATTTACATCGTGAAAAATATATAGCAAAAGGCGGACCTGATGGTGGAGATGGTGGTAGTGGAGGTCACGTTATCATTAGAGGTAATGAGAATTTATGGACATTACTGCATCTAAAATTTAAACGACATGTCCGTGCTGGTCATGGAGAGCATGGTAGCTCTGGTAGAAGTACTGGAGCCGATGGTGAAGATGCTATAATTGAAGTTCCTTTAGGTACTGTTGTGCGTGACACAGAAACCAACAATATCTTATTTGAAATTACTGAAGAAGGTGAAGAAAAAATAATAGCTGAAGGTGGTAAAGGTGGTCGCGGTAATTGGCATTTTAAAAGTGCTACCAATCAAACTCCACGTTATGCCCAACCAGGTATTCCTTTAGAAGAAAGAGATATTACTTTAGAGTTAAAAGTACTCGCAGATGTTGGTTTGGTTGGTTTTCCCAATGCAGGGAAATCGACGTTACTATCTGTATTAACATCGGCAAAACCAAAAATTGCCGATTATGAGTTTACCACACTAAAGCCAAATTTAGGTATTGTAGAGTATCGCGATTTTCAGTCGTTTGTAATGGCAGATATACCAGGAATTATTGAAGGTGCTGCCGAAGGCAAAGGGCTTGGCTATTACTTTTTAAGACACATTGAACGTAACTCTATTTTATTGTTTCTCATTCCTGCGGATGCTAAGGATATTGTTGCGCAATACGAAATTTTGGTTGATGAATTAAGACGCTATAATCCTGAAATGTTGGATAAAGAACGTTTTGTGTGCATTTCAAAATCAGACATGCTAGATGAGGAATTAAAATCTGAAATGGCCAATATTTTAGATAAAGATTTAGAATGCGATTATCTATTTATTTCCTCTGTAGCCCAACAAGGGCTTACAGAATTGAAAGACAAACTTTGGAAAATGCTGAATCATTAAAATTCTTCTAATAAAGATTTGTTTTGCATGGTTTTAACTTTAAATTATTGGTTATATTTTCAATTTTAGTGTTGAATTATTTACTTTTAAAATTTTAATCTTTTTTTAGAATTTATCAATCATGAACTTAAATATGCGTGTAAGTTTTATTTTCTCATTTATTTGGCTCGTTACATTACCATCTTTTTGTCAAATACAAATTGGTCAGGATATTGATGGTGAATCTGCTAATGATCAATCGGGTAAAAGTGTATCTCTTTCATCAGATGGATCTATATTGGCTATTGGTGCACATAAAAACTCTGGGAATGGAATGGAATCTGGCCATGTAAGGGTTTATCAAAACCAATCAGGTAATTGGGTGCAAATAGGACAGGACATCGACGGCGAAGATGAGTTTGACCAGTTTGGTATAAGTGTTTCTTTATCTGCCGATGGTTCTACCTTAGCTGTTGGTGGAAGCACCAATAATAGTCCTAATGGTATAGATTCGGGTCATGTGAGAGTGTATGGAAATTCTGGTGGTTCTTGGATACAAATTGGGTCTGATTTAGATGGGGAATCTGCATTTGACATTTCAGGTATTAGTGTCAGCCTTTCATCTGACGGTTCAATAGTTGCTATTGGGGCAGATAACAATGATGGTAATGGTGATAGTTCGGGTCATGTAAGAGTTTTTGAAAATATAGCAGGAGTTTGGACGCAGATAGGGTCCGATATAGATGGGGAACTTTCAGGGGATAGATTTGGAAGAAGTGTTTCATTATCATCAGATGGTTCTAAACTAGCTGTTGGTGCACATAGAAATAGTGGGAGCGGATTTGAATCTGGACATGTTAAGGTTTATGAAAATGTGGCAGGAAGTTGGATTCAAGTAGGACAAGATATAGATGGCGAAGCAGCAGAGGATCTTTCAGGATATAGTTTAAGTTTATCTTCAGATGGTTCTATAGTCGCTGTTGGTGCGTATAGAAATGATGGAAATGGTATGAATTCTGGGCATGTTAGGGTTTATGAAAATGTATTTGGTAATTGGATACAAATAGGACAAGACATAGATGGTGAAGCAGCTGGAGATGCTTCAGGTTTTAGTGTTGATATATCATCAGATGGTTCTGTTCTAGCAGTTGGTGCACCTGGTAATTCACAAAATGGAAACCTTTCTGGAAATGTTAGAGTTTATCAGAATACTGGAGGGCTGTGGACTCAAGTAGGTACTGATATTGATGGTGAAGCTATTGAGGATCAGTCTGGTCATAGTTTGAGCTTGTCATTAGATAGTTCAAAAATTGCTATCGGTGCTAATAGAAATGATGGAAATGGCATAGATTCGGGGCATGTACGTGTTTTTGATATTGGCAATATATTGTCTATTTCTGAATTAAATCTTTCCAATTTTATTAATCTTTATCCAAATCCTGTAAAGAATACTTTAAGTTTTAGGTCGTTAAAAAGAATTCATTCCATAGAGATTTATGGTTTATTAGGTGAACATTTATTAACTACTACACTGTTTAGTTTCACAGGTAAAGTTGACATGACAAGTTTTAAATCAGGTATTTATTTGATTAAAATTAAAGTAGGGGGCCAAATAATATTTTATAAAGTAGTGAAGAGTTGAGAGTTTTGTAAGAAAATTAAATTTGAATAAGAGTCGTAAATAATAGGATACTTGATTTTGAAAGATTTCATTAAAAACATCGT
>JAGQZO010000001.1 GCA_020435515.1 Winogradskyella sp.
GGTATTTTGGTTTTGCTTGTTACAATGATTACCCTGTTTTTATCTGGAATGAACATTGTTAGGGAAAAAGAAATAGGCACCTTGGAACAAATCAATGTAACACCTATAAAAAAGCATCATTTTATAATTGGAAAACTATTCCCTTTTTGGGTTTTGGGAATGGGACTGTTGACCATAGGCTTACTACTCTCCAAAGTTATTTTTAATACACCCATGCTCGGAAATTTGGGACTGCTTTATGCTTATACTTCAGTTTACATATTAGTGATTTTGGGAATGGGATTGTTCATCTCAAACTTCACAGACACACAACAGCAGGCTATGTTTATTTCATGGTTTTTTGTAGTGATTTTTATTTTAATGAGCGGATTGTTCACACCTATTGAAAGTATGCCAAAATGGGCACAAATACTTACTGAATTTAATCCTGTCAAGTATTTTGTGGAAATCATTCGAATGGTCTTACTCAAAGGTTCTAATTTTAACGATGTATTCCCATTGGCCATAAAAACATTAGCCTATGCTTTGGTTATGAACGGCTTGGCAGTTTGGAGTTACAAAAAAACACTGTAGTCTTAAAGATGCTAAAAACATTGCTAAAACAAACTCATCTCATTTATGTTTTTTCGGATATGTAAATTTTAATAATGAGAACTTTGCTGTTAAAAACAAATCATTATAAAGGTAATATAGACTCCCCTCTCATAATATGTTGTCTTAAATCCTCTAGAGTGGTCCTTTTCAGCCTTTCGTTAATCTTATGTTTTTCTTCATAGACCAAATGATGTAACGAACATGGATTATCACTATTACATTTCTCAAGACTCAATAAGCAAGAATTTAAACGCTCCTCACCATCAACCGCTTCTATAATTTGCATGACATTAGTTTGAAACTGATTTTTTGTTAAATAGAACCCTCCTTTGGGACCTCGAGTTGAAGATATTATATCTTTTTTGGAAAGAGCTTGTAAAATTTTGGCAATATATGCTGATGGTACATTGATTGGTTCCGCTATATCTTTTATAACTAACTTATTTACTTCACTAGAATTAACCGCAAGAAAAAGACAAGCTTTTATAGCGTACTTAGCTGTATTAGAAAACATTGTAATATAATTTAGAAGCAAAAATAAAAAAGACATTTTTATCTTAAATATGATTTTTATCATAAAATATCGATTCTATCCTTGCTAAATTTGCTCTAATTTAATTTAAATCTTATGAAAACAATATCAAAAATTTGCATTTTAGCTTTAACGCTATTTCTTTTCAATTGTGGAGGTGACACTAAGAAAAAGGAAGATCCTTATGCTAAAAAAACACCTGAAAAAACAGAAAAAAAAGAACCAGCATCAAAGAGAGTTGAATTAACTAATAAAGGTGTTGGACCAGTTTCTAAAGTAGATTTAGCACTTGTAGTGGACCCTGAAATGGCTGCCAACGGAAAAGTAATATATGAGAAAATGTGTACAGCATGTCATAAACCAGACAAAAAACATATTGGACCTGCCCCAAAAGGTATATTATCAAGACGCTCACCTGAATGGATTATGAACATGATTCTAGCACCTGAAAAAATGGTGAAAGAAGATCCTTTAGCAAAAGACTTATTAATTGAGTTTAATGGATCTCCTATGGCTAATCAAAATTTAACCAAAGATGAAGCTAGAGCTGTCCTTGAATATTTTAGAACACTCTAAACTTCTCGTTTAATTAAATGTTATAACCATGAAAACACTAATCAAATCACTATTACTCCTTGCGTTTTTGGGATGCTTTGTAGCATGTAATAATTCAGCAAAGTCCTCTGAAGACAATGCAAGCCAAACCACAACCAATGACACATCTAACGAAAAAACCGGACAGGCCTTTATAAAAGATGAAGGAGGTACACCAAATGCACTACAATTGGCAATGCAATCAGAAGACCATACAACATTGGTTACCGCTGTACAAGCTGCTGGCGTAGAAAATGCACTAGTCAATGTTGGGCCTTTAACGGTTTTTGCACCTAATAATACAGCATTTTCTAAAATTGACGAAGCTACCTTAAACGATCTTCTAAAACCAGAAAACAAAGGCAAATTAGCCTTAATACTAACAAACCATGTAGCTCCAAGTAACTTTCCTGTTGAGATGTTGAAAAAGAACGCTGAAAAAAATCGAAAACTTTATATGGCCTCTGGAGAATATGTAGAGGTTACACAGCAAGATGGTGACTTATACGTAGGTGGCACCAAAATTATTGCAACAGTCAACGTGAGTAACGGTTGGGTACATATTGTTGAAGACGTTATTCTTCCAAAAAACTAAAACTATTAACTAAATAAATCATTAAAAATGAACAAACTAAGCAAATACGTATTAGCTATTGCTGTCTCGGCTTTTTTAGTCAATTGTGGCAATAACAACAATACAAAAAACTCAAGTGCTATGACTTCTAGCAAGGCTGAGAAAGTTTATGTAGCACCTGGCGAACACGATGAGTATTACGGCTTTATGTCTGGTGGCTATAGTGGAAACATTACAGTATATGGCATACCAAGTGGACGAATGCTAAAAGAAATTCCTGTATTTTCTCAATTTCCTACTTCTGGATATGGATACTCTGAAGAAACAAAACCTATGTTAAATACTTCGTTTGGATTTGTTCCATGGGGAGATTCTCACCATCCAGACATTTCTCAAACCAATGGAGAATTAGATGGCAGATGGATTTTTATCAATGAAAACAACACTCCTCGTATTGCAAGAGTGAGTTTAGCAACATTTGAAACTGAAGAAATCATTGAGATACCAAATAGTGCAGGTAACCACGCTTCTTCATTTATTACGGAAAACACAGAATATATAGTTGCTGGTACTCGATTTGCTGTACCAAACCCACAAAAAGATATGCCAATTAATGAGATGAAAGGCAAATTCAAAGGCCCTTTATCTTTTGTAAGCATTGCTGATAACGGAAGACTTAACTTAGATTTTCAATTAAACATGCCTGGATTTAATTACGACCTCTCCCACCCTGGACGTGGAAAATCTCATGGTTGGTTCTTCTTTACAAGTTATAACACAGAAGAAGCAAACACTCTATTAGAGGTAAATGCATCACAAAATGATAAGGATTTCATTGCTGCAATTAATTGGAAAAAAATTGTAGAATATGTAAAAAATGGTGGAGGGACCAAAGTTGATGGGAAATATGCACATAACATATATGACGAAAAGACACATACTGCAACATCTACTATAAAAGAAGGTGTTATTTCGGTTGACCCAAGAGATGTAGAAGGTTCTGTTTTTTATATCCCAATACCTAAGTCTCCTCACGGTTGTGATGTTGACCCAACAGGACAGTATATTGTAGGTAGTGGTAAATTGTCTACAGATTTGAGCGTTTACGATTTTGATAAAATCCAAACCGCAATTGCCAATAAAGATTACGAAGGTGATGCTTATGGAATACCTATTTTAAGCTATGAAAACACTCTTGCAGGTGTTGTACAACAGCCAGGACTAGGACCTTTACACACAGAGTTTGATGGCAAAGGAAATGCTTATACAACCTTCTTTATTTCATCTGAAGTGGTTAAATGGAAATTAGGTACTTGGGAAATTTTAGACAGACAACCAACATTCTATTCTGTAGGCCATCTAATGATACCTGGAGGAAACTCTCGTAAGCCTTTTGGTAAATATTTAATTGCCATGAATAAGATTACAAAAGACCGTTACTTACCAACTGGCCCTGAGTTAGAGCACTCTGCTCAACTGTACGACATATCTGGTGACAAAATGGAACTTTTATTAGACTTCCCTACTCATGGAGAACCTCATTACGCTGCTGGTATTAGAGCTGACATCATAAAGGAAAAAAGTAAAAAGTACTATGAATTGGCTGAAAACGAACATCCTTACGTAGCTAAAAGTGAGGCAGATGCCAAAGTTACTAGAAATGGTAACGAAGTTCATATCAACATGACTATGATACGCAGCCACTTTGCACCTGACAATATTGAAGGTATAAAAGTTGGAGATAAAGTGTACTTCCATCTAACAAATCTAGAACAAGATTTTGATGTACCGCATGGTTTCTCAATGATTGGCGCTAATACTTCTGAAATTCTGGTAATGCCAGGTCAAACTAAAACAATTGTTTGGGAGCCTAAACGCGAAGGTGTATGGCCTTTCTATTGTACAGATTTCTGTTCTGCATTACACCAAGAGATGCAAGGATATATAAGAGTATCTGGGAAAAATTCTAACACTCCTCTAAAATACACTTTAGATGAATAAAATGAGTTAATAGTTTTAGTGTTAAATATCAATTAACTCAGACATGGGCGAGTGTATTGCTCGCCCATAATTTTTAAAATAAATTAAACATGAAATCCGCTAGTATATTAATGATCATAGGTTCCGCATTGCTTTTAGGTTTATTTATATTTCCGTTGTGGAGTATAACTCTAGAAGCTCCTCAATATCCAAGTGGTATCGGTATGAATATTCACTTAGATGGGTTAGTAGGAAAAGAAAAACACGATTTACAGAACATTGATGGACTAAACCATTATATAGGTATGAGCAAGTTGCCTAAACCAAATGAAATGTGGGAGTTTTCAGTATTTCCAATGGTTGTTGGAGGTATGGCCTTATTTGGTATCTTACTTGGTTTTTTAGGATTACTTAAAGGTATTTCTCCAAAGTGGTTTTTGGGATGGCTCATTTTAATGGTTATATTAGGTGTGTTAGGAATGTACGATTTTAATGCTTGGATGGTAGATTACGGTACCAATTTAGACCCTAAAGCTATTATGAAAATGACAGACGCAAATGGTAATCCTTTAAGTTATAAACCACCATTATTTGGAACAAGACATATCTTAAATTTTGTGGCTCATTCTTATCCGCATACAGGTGCCTACATGATGGGATTTGGAATGTTCTTAACCTTTATAGCCTATTGGTTAGGTAATAAAAAAATGAAAACGGTTAAAGCATGAAACGTCTAAGTATATTAATAATTTTATGCAGCTTTTTTAGTTGTAGTAAAACACCTCAACCTATAAATTACGGAACAGATATGTGCCATTTCTGCCAAATGACCATTGTCACAAAAACACATGCAGCACAAATGGTCACCACTAAAGGCAAACAATATAAGTTTGATGCTATAGAATGTATGATTCGCTTTTTAGAAGACAAACAAGATATTATGGCTTCTGGCAATTTATTCATTGCCAATTACAATCAACCTGGCACTATGATAGATGCAAAAACCGCTACTTATGCTATTTGTGAAGAAATTACTAGTCCTATGGGAGCAAATCTCTCAGGTTTCAAAAATACCGAAACAGCGAAAAAAATCATCAATGGCAGACCAGCCCAATACTATGATTGGGAAGGTATTTTTAACAAAATTAATTGATTGGATGAACCCTAAAACAACTATTAGCTTTTTATTATTTCTTTTCTCAACCTGTTTTGTATTTGCTAAAACAATAACCATTTGCAAAACAGGTTGTGATTTTAATTCCATTAAAACTGCTGTAGATAGTTCTAAAAGTGGAGATAGTCTTTTTATTAAAACTGGTCTGTACAAGGAATCCAATATCGTCATCTACAAAAAATCACTTTATATAACAGGAGAAAAAGGCACTGTAATAGACACTCAGAATAAAGGCTACGGATTTTCTGTAGAGGCTACCGATATTATCATCAAAAACTTAACAATAAAAAATATTGAAGTTAGTTACACAAAAGAATATGCAGCAATTTTGCTATTTAAATCATATGATTTTGTTATTGAAAATATTACAGTAGAAAGAGCCTTTTTTGGCTTTTTAGTTCAAAAATCTAAAGATGGCATTATAAAAAACAATACTATATCTGGTGAAGGCAAAGCTGAAGCAGATTCTGGTAACGCCATACATCTTTGGCACTGTGAAAATGTGAAAGTTCTAAACAATGATGTGCGCAGAATGAGAGATGGCATATATCTAGAGTTTGGTAACAGCAGCTATATTGCCAACAACTACTCTACCCAAAATATGCGTTACGGTCTTCATTTTATGTTTTCTAATGACAATGCTTATGAAAATAATACTTTTGAAGCCAATGGTGCTGGTGTTGCCGTAATGTTTTCTAAGCGAATAAAAATGTTCAACAATTTGTTTAAGAAAAATTGGGGAACAGCATCTTATGGAATTTTACTTAAGGAGATTAACGATGCAGAACTACAGCACAACATCTTTGAAGACAACACTATTGGTGTTAATGCAGATGGCACCAATAGAATAACATTTACAGAAAACACTTTTAAAAATAATGGATATGCTATAAAGGTACATGGAGCTTGTTATGATAATATTTATTCAAAAAATAACTTTTTGCACAACTCTTTTGACTTATCTTATTCAGGCAAACTAAACAGTAATAAGTTTGAAAATAATTACTGGAGTAATTACACAGGTTACGATTTAGATAAAGATGGTATTGGAGACGTTCCCTACAGACCAGTAAAATTGTTTTCGTATTTAGTAAATCGCACTCCAGAAAGTATTGTACTGCTTAGAAGCTTATTTATTGATATAATTAACTTTTCTGAAAAAGTATCACCAGTTTTTACACCAGAAAATCTCATTGATAACAAACCACTAATGCATAAGGTAACATGGTAGAAATAGTAGATCTACATAAAAAATTCGGTAAAAACAACGTGCTAAACGGTGTAGACCTTAACATAAATGAAGGAGGTATATTTGCTGTTTTAGGTCCTAATGGCTCTGGAAAAACCACCATTATAAAAAGCATTTTAGGGATGGTAATACCAGACAATGGCACAATTAAAGTTTTTAACACAAACATTAAAAAGAACTCTAATTATAGAAGCAAGATAGATTATCTCCCTCAGATAGCTAACTTTCCCAGCAACCTCAAAGTCATAGAGCTCATTAAAATGATAAAAGACCTTAGGGGACAAACTAACAACGATCAAAAACTTATAGAAACCTTTAAGCTTCAACCTTTTTTAAACAAAAAATTGGGAACGCTTTCTGGGGGCACAAAGCAAAAGGTTAATTTGGTGCTCACCTTTATGTTCGATAGTCCAATTGTAATTTTAGACGAGCCAACGACAGGCTTAGATCCTATTTCTTTAATACGCCTAAAAGAGTTAATTACAGTAGAAAAGAAAAAAGGAAAGGCCATTTTAATTACATCTCACATAATGAGTTTTGTTGAAGAAGTAGCCGATCAGATTGTATTTATTCTAGAAGGAAAAATATACTTTAAAGGCAGCATAGAAGAACTTAAAACCAAAACAGAACAGAACGATTTTGAACATGCCATTGCTAACATTTTAACCAAAAACCATGCTTAAGATTTTAAAATACAGTTTTTTCGATTTAATGCGTAGCAGTTGGAGTTATGTTTACTTTGCCTTTTATCTGCTGTTGGGTATTGTACTGCTTTTTCTAAATAGTGATTTATCTAAGGCTGTTATTACACTAATGAATGTCATTATAGTTTTGGTTCCTCTAATAGGCACCATTTTCGGCGTAATGTATTACTACAATTCAAAAGAGTTTACAGAGCTTCTACTCGCTCAGCCATTAAAACGCTCGTCCATTTTTTTAGGACAGTATTTTGGTGTTGCACTTTCTTTATCAATGAGTTTAATTTTAGGTCTTGGTATTCCATTTATTGCTTATGGTTTATTTAAATCTAATGCCATTTGGGATTTTTCATTGCTACTAATAGTAGGCGTGTTTCTAACATTTATATTTAGTGCTTTAGCCTTTAATATTGCGCTATCTAACGAAAATAAAATTAAAGGATTTGGTTACGCCATTCTTATGTGGCTATTTCTTGCTATTATTTACGATGGGCTATTTTTAATGTCATTAATAATTTTTGAAGATTACCCTCTTGATAAAGTCTCTTTAATTGGCACAATGCTCAACCCAATAGACCTGTCCAGAACACTTATTCTTTTAAAGCTAGACATCTCTGCATTATTAGGATATACAGGTGCTGTTTTTAAACAGTTTTTTGGCACTAGCTTTGGTTTGATTATTTCTATCTTTGCCTTAATTATTTGGGTAGCTCTTCCTGTTTTACGTATTATCCATAAATCAAAGAAAAAAGACTTTTAATATGAAGCTCAAAACAGTTTATAGTATTGCACTTCTATTTATATTGGCTTTGTTTGGGTGTAAAAACAAAAAAACAGAGTCCACCATCGTTTTAGAAGGCTTAGCTCTAAACAATGGTAAACAGTGGGTAGCAAATCAGGAAACGCACATCGGAATGAAACGCATCGATTCCGTCTTAAAAACAGAAAACTCAATTGATACAAAAACATTAGGTAATGTTCTTTCAAAAGAGACTAGTTACATCATTAAAAGTTGCAACATGAAAGGTGAAGCACACGATCAACTTCACATTGTGCTTGTACCTATACTTGAAGAAATAACAGATTTAAAAGACGAAGAAAATGATACTGCTAAAGCACAAAAAATTAAACGGTTAAAACTTCTTGTTGCAAAGTATTTTGAGTTTTTTAAAGTTTAATTTCTCATGACATTTATCATCTTATTTAAGACATTTTAGTCCGAAATTTGTGTCATGATCGCTCAAGTACTACATAAAGCCTTAGCAATAATATTAACTATTGCGTTGTTATTTAACAACATTAAAACTGTTGTTATAGTTGCTGATTTTGTGATTAACCAAGATATAATAGCGAAAACACTTTGTATTC
>JAGQZO010000002.1 GCA_020435515.1 Winogradskyella sp.
CATGGTAGTTTTAACGGCTCTAAAAGGTTCTAACTGACCACTTAATATATCACTTTCAGTAGTAATAACTTGAGTAGTTGTAGGAATACAGCATGAAAATATAGTCGCATTATTGGCCTCATCCCACTTATGGTAATTAACATAAGGAGCTCCAGCCATAGCTATGCGGTTCTTCATAGCATAGTTGCTAATTTTTGACAACATTTCTGTCATTCTTTCTTCTATATCATCCATTTTACAGGATGTAGTATTGTAAATGTAATAACCACCACCATGGTTGGCAATACCATCTACTTTAATGGAATATACCATCATAGATTCTATAATGAGGCTATCCAATTTTTCTAAACCACGTTCAAAATCTGGGCCTATCATATTGTCAAATCCGCCTTTGAACAAGGCATCTGCTTTAAAAAAGAAAGGTATTTTGTCACTATGCATTTTCCATGTAACATTAGTTTTTCCATCATCGGAGGGTTCAAAATTCCAAGTAATATTGGAAGGTTCAAAATTGCCAAACTGCAATTTTTGCTCAATGGATTGGTCTGGATTAGCTGCCAATGTGGTCATTTTTCCAGAACCATGAGAATCTACCCATGAATAAGACCCTCCAACACCAGCAGTAGTATCACTGAATGTAATAACTGTTTCAGGATCTTTTTCAACCCAACTGGACCATGATTCCCAATTCTTGAAGTCAATAACATTATTGTAAATTACCGCAGCTGGTGCATTAATGGTTCGCGATCGTGTGACTTCAAATGAATTGGGTTGCACCGCAATATAGATTGAAACACCTATAACTAGAATTAGAACTATAAATAGAATGTATTTTAATGCTTTCATCTTTGGTAAATGTAGTTTAACCAAAGATAGTTAAAATTTATCTAGTTAGTTTTAGGAATTTGATTGCAAGCTTATTTGCTGTTAGTACTGTACTTTAACAAAAGAAAATTTATAATGATAAGAAGGCCTGTGATGGTAAGAAATAACATGAATGTGTTTTTTCAAAGGCTGTTTGGATATCAAACAGCCTTTGATGGGATTTTTAATTCTTTTTTATGAAACGTTTTATAATATATGTGTTCTCTAAATAAAGTTTTATAAAATATGTTCCTTCAGATAGGTCAGAGGTGTTTACGGAATTGTTTTGATTTTTAATACTCTTGATTTTTCTGCCAGAAACATCATAAATTTCAAAATGCTCTATAACTAAATCTGTTCTAACGCTCAATATTGATTTTGTTGGATTAGGATATAGCTTTACTTGATGGTCTAGTTTTGTAACATCATTTGTACTCAATGTACTGTCAATTATTGTTACCGTAACAGTTGTAGTATTGGCATTTCCACTATTGTCTGTTGCAGTCAAGATTACTGGATATGTTCCGGGAGTTGTAAATGTATCTTGATCAAGACTTAAGCTAAAATCACAGTTATCTGTTGAACCGTTGTCAACATCAATTGCAAGAATAGTTATAGAAGAAGCACCAGTCAAATCTCTAGTAATATCTTGACCTATTACTTGAGGGTTCAAATTGTCCACAATAGTTACTGTAGCAAAACCACTGTTAACGTTTCCGCCTGTGTCTGTAATTGCTAGCTCTACAGTATTCATGCCTAAATCATCACAATTAAAAGAACTGATATCCAAACTTCTGCTTGCAATACTACAGTTATCTGTTGAACCATTGTCTATATCATCTACGGTAATATTAGCTTGCCCATTTGTGTCTAACTGAACGGTAATGTCCTGAACTATTATACTTGGAAAAGCATTATCTACGATTGTTATTACTGCCTGACTTGAAGAAGAGTTTCCACTTAAATCAGAAACTATTAGTTCAACGTTATTTGCACCTAAATCATCACATGTAAAGAATGTAACATCGGTGTAAAAATCTAATACACTACAATTGTCATATGAGCCATTATCAAGATCTTCTGCAATTATGCTGGCTTCACCATTTGCATTTAATTGTATTGTAATGTCTTGGGTTAAAGTTACAGGCGCAATATCATCAACAACAGTTACTGTTGCCAAACTTGATGAGCTATTGTTACTGCTGTCTGTTATAGTAAGTGTTACTGTGTTATCTCCTAAATCATCACATGTAAACGTTAAAGTGTCAAGACTTTTATTTAAAATACTGCAATTATCTGTCGAGCCGTTGTCAATGTCATTGGCCGTAATATTAGCTTCGCCACTAGCATCTAGCTGAACTGTAATATCTTGCGAAATAGCAACAGGGTTTATGTTATCAACAACAGTTACCACTGCAGAAGTGCTATTGCTGTTTCCACTTGCGTCTTCAACAGAAAAAATAACCGTATTGTTGCCTAAATTGGCACATGTAAAATTTGTTACATCTAGACTTCGTGAAGCGATGCCACAATTATCTGTACTACCGTTTTCAATTTGAGAAGGCGTAATTGAGGCTTGACCGCTAGCATCTAATTGAACAGTAATGTTTTGCGAAATAGCAACAGGATTTATGTTGTCTACAACAGTTATGGTTACCTCTTGCGTACTTACTTTATCTTCGGCATCAATGGCAGTAATGGTTACCGTATTTATTCCGAGGTTTGCACAAGTATAATCAAACTGGGCTTGATTTAATGTTACTGATACTAGTTGGCAATCATCATATGTACCGTTGTTAACATCATCTAAGGTTAAGGAACCTTGACCGCTTTCATTTAATTCAACGGTTATGTCAGGAAACAAAACAATGGTAGGGTTTGCATTGTCATATACATCAACATCCAGACCATAATCGTACAATGACCACGTACCATCATCATTAACCAATCTAATGTAAAAATCATGTAAGCCACAACTTACATCAACTGTGCTTAAATCAATAGTGAACTCATTAGGGTTTCCCGTTGGTGCCAATGTAGTAGAAGTACCGTTTCCCAATCCAGGATCTGTATCGTAAAAATATTCGGCAGAAACTATTGTGGTGTTGTTTGGTTCGGGAGTTACAAAAAATGTACGCTTGTCGTAAAGGCTCCAAGTCCCTAAATCATCCTGTGTCCTTATATAAAGCTTATGAAATCCTTCAGTAAGAGTACCCATTGAAATACTGTAAGTTTGGGTTAAGCTTCCAGAATTGGTGTTCACACTTAAAGCTGTTGCATTACCCATTCCTGGATCATTATCTATAAAATATTCTAGACCAGTAATGCTTGTTGCTCCACCTGTTTGAATGTCTGTAATATAAAATGTTATGGCGTTATATAAACTCCACACATTATTGTTGTCTTTTACCCTTAAGTACAAGGTGGTAAAACCTGTTTCGTTTAAAGGTGTTGGTATGTTTATTTGCTGTGTTAATATTCCAGAATTGGCATTTGGTGCAATGGCTGTAGCGTTACCAAACCCAGGGTCAACGTCGTAAAAATATTCCATTTCTGTGATGGACTGTGACATGGCCAACCAACTGAATATACAGCAAAAAACAAAAGAAATATATGTTTTCATGTGTTTTTAATTTTAATTCAACTTGGTTTTAGTTTGTTTTTGCTTCAATGGTTACGGTTAAGTTTCCATTTTTTGGTACCGTTGAACTGTAGCTAGTTACTTTTAAGCTAGGGTATGTTGTTGGTGTACCAAACATTTTAAAGTTGTAGCCCTGATAAAGGCCATCATCACTAACAGGAGATCCTGTTTGTAGTGTTAAATCATCATTTGGGTCGATTGTGCTTGAGTATAGCGGTAAATTTATGTTGGTAAATAGTGGGTCAGTGTTTTGCTGCATATTGACATTTATAGTAGCACTGCCATCTGGAACAATATCGTAAGTGCCGTTTGTGTCATAATTATAAGTCAAGCAATTATCAACTTGATAGGTGCCACTATTGTTATAAAAGTTTATTGTAGAAGGTGAAGCGTAATTGCTCACAAAAATACAATTGCTAATATTCATTAAATCTGGTGTATAGTTATAAAAGTATACACCAGTGTAAGAAGAGAAAATATTATTGCTCAACAATAAGGTGTCTACCATAAAAGACTCTATGTATTGTGCTCCTATAATATTGTTGGAAATAAGTACATTTGCTGTATTTGTATATATTGTAAATTGACTGTTTATGTAATTACCTTGCATAAGCACATTGTTAAAGAAGTGACTAGACCCAAGTGTAAAAACGTCTATTTTGTTGTCTGATATTACAATATTATTAATAGATTCAGCTGTTGAAGAGCCATCATAAATGCCATTTATTTTTAAACCTTTTATAGTCGTATTTGATGCTCCAGCATCCAGATACAGAGTTCCTATTTCAGATGTGTAACTAGCATCGCTATGTGAGCGACCTATTATGGTTAGGGCTTTGTTAATAGTTATATCACCATATGATGTTGCACTTTGCTGTACATAGATAATATCGCCATTTGCAGTGGCATCAATGGCTGTTTGTAGGTCTGTAAAATCTGCAGTAGTTCCCGTATTATTGTTTACGGTGTGGGTGGTTTGTGAATAGCTGGTATTGAATACCAATGTTAAGGTAAATATTACCACTGTTTTAATTAATTGATTAGCGTTCATAACAGGTTTATTTTTAGATTTATAACAAAACGAAGCTAGCGTATTATTCTGTGTGAAAACATACCCGATAAAGGGGATTTTACTTGATAGTTACTCAATCGTATTTAATAAATTCTTAATGGTTATTTACAGATTAAAAAAATCTCCAGAAATGGAGATTTTATATAGACCATAATTGTTACGACCCCTGAAAAACAGTAACACGATAATGGCTATTCTTTGATTATTTTTTTAATGTATGATTTATTGTCAATCTTTAATTTAACTAAATATAAGCCACTACTATATTTAGTTATGTCTATAAAGGCGTTTGTTTTGTCAATGTTTTGACTCAATACCCTTTTTCCATATATATTGTAAACCGTTATCAACACATTTGTTGTGTTTTCAGGAAGGTCAACATGTATAATGCCATCTGTAGGGTTTGGAACCAACTTTAAGGTGTTTAAAGTTGTGTCTTCAATTCCTAATGTACCAATACTAACGTTGATATCTGATCTTCTTATTATAAAACCAGGCACATCTGGGTTTGAAATTTCACAATAGTATATACCACTATCAGATACTTGTGCATTACTGATGGTGTGTGTGTTTGATGTAGCACCACTTATGGCAACATTGTCTTTAAACCATTGGTAATTATTACTAGCCAAACGTGTTCCTGATGTTCTGGTAGATGGCACGTCGGTTAAGGTTAGTAAGATATCATTCCCTGGACTTCCCATAATATCTTCTTCAGGGTCTAACGTCCATTGTGGCGAATAATCAAAGAAAGATATATTATTTTCATAGGTAGAAAATTCATCAGCAATGTCAATAAAAGTAAAATAATTAAATCGGATATCTAAAATTTCTAGAGGTAAGCCTGTTAAATCTGGAAAGTCACCCGAATATGTACTACTCAAGTATGGTGGCAATGCAGAACCAATTAAGTGAAGTTCTCTCAAGCTTGTTAAGTTTTGAAAGCATAATGGAATATTTCCTGATAGCCCATTTTGATTTAACCACAAAATTTCAAGATTAGTTAAGTTACAAATCTCTTGTGGTATTTCTCCTGAAAACGTATTTGGAGATAAATCAAGCTCAATCAAGTTGGATAGATTTCCAATTTCTGAAGGAATTTCACCCTCTAATTGGTTTGACCATAATGATAAGACAGTTAATTCAGAAAAATCTCCAATTTCTGAAGGTAAAGTTCCTGTCAAGTTATTATTTCCTAAACTTATATATGTTACTCTATTGTTCTCAATGGTAATACCGTGCCAATTATCAAGTGGCTGATTATTATCTAGCCAATTTGTATTAGTAGTCCAATTGTTGCCATTTGTGCTATTATATAAAGCTACCAATGCATCATAATCTGGACTACTGGACGGTTCAGGAGAGATTGTGAAAATTTCACTTTCCAATGTTAAGTTTGTAACAATATTACTAGTCACTAAATAATGATAATCACCATAATCATTAATAGAATTTATTGTAATTTCTAAATTAGCATTGGTTTCTCCACTTAACACATTGCCATCTTTATACCATTGGTAATTATTTTGAGAACCAGAAGTATTTGAGGTTAAGGTTATGATATTACCAATTGCAGCTATTTGATTGCTTGCAGTGTCTACTAAACCCTGGTTTGAGTAGGTGAAATTGGTACCCATATTTGCTTGATAGGTTGGAAATTCATTCTCAAAATCACCAAATTCAAAATTATTGAATCCAATCCAAAGAGAGGATAGATTTGCTAGGCCTGTAAAATCTGGCAATGGGCCTTCAAATTGATGGTTTTGCAACATCAATAATTCTAAATTAGTACAATTGTTAAAGGATTCTGGAATACTTCCCGTCATACCAAAATTATTATTTAATACAAACTGCGTTAAGTTTGTTAAATCACCAATATTGCTAGGTATTTCTCCTGTTAGGTAATTGTTTTGTATCCATAACTGCCTTAATTCAGTTAATGCTGTAATCTCTGATGGAAAAGTACCATTGAGATTGTTTACATTAGGGTTTAATTCAGTTACATGAAAAGTTCCGTTAATGTTTTGTGTGGTTACTCCGTACCAAGTCGAAACAGGTTCGCTAGTGTTCCAATTGGTATTATTGGTCCAGTTGTCACCACCAGTGGCATTGTAAAAAGCTATTAAGGCATCTCTTTCAGATTGAGGCACAGTGTTAACTGTAGCATTAAAAGAGATATTGGTGTTTAAACCCGTTGAAGTATCCCTGTATATCACAACATAGTAATTTACACCTGGAGATGCTTCAATATTGGTTTCCGTACCATAGACACAAGAAGAAACTACTGTTAATTGTGAAGGAGAAGAAGCACTTAAAGTTGGCGAGGAATATATAATAGCAAAAGAAGTATCGGTAAGAATTGTTCCTCCATCGGCATCTTCTAAACCTACACTTACCATACTAGAATTATCAACATTGAATTTGTAAAAGATAGTTGGAAAGGTAAAACTAACACTGCAGCCATTCTCACCACCAGGGCTTGTTGTAGCATTACCAAGTTGTACGTTAACATCGTTAAAGGGAAAGCTGGTAATTAAAGTGGCGTTTTGAATGAGATCATTAACAGGAGCTTGAGTAAAAGCCGATAAGCTCATCAGTAATGCCATAAGGGCTAAAGTTATTTTTTTCATGATTTTAGAGTGTTGGTTTATAGCACTATAAACCTACAAAACAGTTAAAAGCCAAAACATACCCAATACAGGGGATTTTTGGATTTGAAGATGAAGATTGTTAATCACCAATTATTGATTACGCCATGGTTTTGGCGTGTTACTTTTTAAAATTTGTATTTTTTGTCCAAGGCATAACGCATAAGGGCACCTTTGCCTTTAAGCCCCAAAATCTGTATCATGTTCTTTCGGTGGGTGTCAACCGTTTGTACGCCAATATAGAGCTCTTCGGCAATTTCCATTGATGTTTTTCCTTGAGCTACTAATTTTAAAATCTCATTTTGACGTTTGGTCAGAAGCCCTTTATTTTTTTTATTACTATTATTTTCTTTTTCAACTTTTATATTGGCATCAAAAAAGGTGTTGCCTTTGTAAACAGCGTAAATGGCTTTTAACACGTCTTCAAGTGGTGAGTTCTTAAGTAAATAGCCTGAAGCGCCAGCTTCAAGCATTTGTCTTATAGCTTCATTTTGGTCAAACATAGTAAAGGCTAAAACCTTAATGTTTGGAAATTCAGACTTTATAGTTTCTGTTGCCGCAATACCTCCTTTTTTTGGCATTCTTATGTCTGTAAGTACAACATCTGGTTGTTTTTTTCTTACTAAGTCAATTAAGGTTTCACCATCATTTGCAGTGCCAACAATGGTTATATCCTCCTCGTATTCCAGTAACAATAGAATACCGTCTATTAAAGCTTGGTGGTCTTCGGCAATGGCTAGTTTTATCATAGCGGAACATCAATAATTATAGTTGTGCCTTTATTGGTTTCTGAATCTATGGTCAGGGTACCGTTTAAATGATTAATGCGTTTTTCAATGTTTTTAATGCCTATTCCTGTTTTAACCTTTTTTACATTGAAACCAATACCATTATCTTCAACCATAATATTTAAACTGTTTTTATGGTTTGTTAAATGAATGTTGACTTCAGAAGCTTGAGCATGTTTTATGATGTTGGTAATGAGTTCTTGTATAATTCTGAATAAGGTAAGTTCTAGACTGTTTTCCAACCTATCCTCCAAGCCATGATCAATAACATGAATATCCAGTTGATTGGTTTCTGTAATTTTTTCGGCCATATTCTGTATAGCTACAAGCAGCCCTTTTTTGCCAATGACTCCAGAGTTTTTTACATGAGCTACACCTCTTATTTTATTATATGCACTATCAATAAGTTTATTGGTG
This sequence comes from Winogradskyella sp., assembly GCA_020435515.1. Lineage (GTDB taxonomy): Bacteria > Bacteroidota > Bacteroidia > Flavobacteriales > Flavobacteriaceae > Winogradskyella. The sequence goes on from JAGQZO010000002.1 coordinate 8,431, forward strand.
GTCTCTAAAAGCTCGGGACTGTTTTTTTCTTTAAGGGCATTAATGTTTAGTTTTAATGTGGTCATTACAGCACCTAAATCATCATGTAGGTCATTGGCTATTGTCTGTCGTTCTTTTTCCTGGCCTTCAATCATGGCGTCAATGGTTGACAATTCAATATCCTTTAACAGTTTTTCCTTTTTTTGCAGTTCAATTTCTTTTTCCTGTTCTGCCTGCAGTTGCTTTCTTTTGATGTTTTTGTAGATGATGAATGCTATGAAAGCAACTGATAAGAGGCTGATTATCCAAAAAGTGATAAGCTTGGTTTTTTCTCTTTGGTGGTTAAATTCTCTTATGAGTTTGTTGTTAACATTTGTTAAGCTGTCTTTAAGACGTACTTGCTTTATTTCAAATTCTTGAAGATTTCGGTTTTTTAAAACTTCATTAATCATTAAATCTTCATTATTGCTTTCTTCTAAATATTGCAATGCTTTTTTTGTGTTCCCTAGTTCTTTATACGCTTCATAAAGATTTAAAAATGAAGCTTTAATGTAACTTTGATCACCCACTTCTTTAGCTAAATTTAATGCTTTGTTTGAATAAATTATTGAGCTATCAAGCTTTTTTTGGAATATATATTGAGTGGAAATATCAAATAGGACTGATACTTTATTTTTCTTATCGTTTATTAAGTCGCTATAAGTTAGTGATTTACTAAAATAATTTATAGCTGTTTTGTATTCTTTTCTTTTTACATGGTTTCTACCAATCTCTCCAAATAATATTGCTTGTTGTGAAGTGTTTTTTAAACGAGCCAGTTTTAATGCTTCATTTAGATAAACTAAAGCAGAGTCTATTTTAAAACTGTTATTATATACAAATCCGATATTTCCAAGAGTTTTTATTAACCCTATGGTATCATTTGTTTCTTGGTTTATTTGTTTACTTTCCTTTAAGTATTTAATAGCTTCTTTGAACCTATATTGATTATTAAATAATAAGCCTATGTTATTTAGTACGTTAGCTTCGCCTGATTTGTTGTTAATTTGTTTAAAAAGGCTTCTGCTTTCAATATATTTATTTAATGCGTTAGCTTCATTATCTAAATTATATTCAACCAAACCAAATAACAAAATAGATTTAGCTTCATATTCTAAATTGTTATTAGATTTAGAAAAATCTAATAACTCATTTGATAGGATGTAAGCAGAATCAAGTTGTGCTTTTAAGTAGTAATCATTAATTAAATTAAAGCCGGCATTAAATCTTGTGCTATCAGGTAGTTTAGTATTTTTCCATTCTTTGTAAAGTGAGTCCGCGTTGGTTTGACTATAACTATTGTGCTTAACAAGCAACAGTGTCATGACCACAAGAATTTTCAATTTAAAAATGGTATGGGTTTTTAAATGTGACAAAGAAAATGGGTTGCTAATGTGTTTGCTTGTTTTCATGAACTAATTCTACAATGCCTATAAATCAACAAAAAAAAGTTTTACAAAAAAATACCTGTTATTGGGTGTTTTTGAGAAATATGTCATTAATGTAGTAAAATTTTCACAAAGCACATTTAAAAACCCTTTCAATCCTAATCCAAAGGATTTCAAGCCCTAAAAAAATGTGAAAATTTATTGTAACGGTTAACAATTACATGGTGTATAAAGCTATTGAAACAGCCACTTTATAGTAACAATAAACAGTATAAACGAAATAAAGGCAATCAACACCCAAATACTGCCTTTGTAATGTTTTTTGTGAAGTTGGATATCCTTTCGGTAGGCGTAAATGAGGACTATGATAAAAACGATGGCAAATAAAATCCCAAAAACCAATTGTCCCTTTGTAAACATATCCTTAATTTTATGCAAATTTAAATAAAATATAGATGAAGGATAAAATTGAAGCTGTTAAAATGTTCCATAAAGCCTTTAAAATTGGGCATAGAGAGACTCCAAAAGCCGATTTGGGTCTGGAAAAGAATATGTTACGGTATAAGTTGATGCGCGAGGAAAATGAAGAATATTTAGAAGCTGCCAATAATGATGATTTAGTTGAGGTTGCTGATGCTCTTGGTGATATGCTTTACATTTTATGTGGAACCATTATTGAACATGGATTGCAGCATAAAATTGAAGAAGTTTTTGATGAGATTCAGCGTAGCAACATGAGCAAGTTGGGAGAAAATGGTGAGCCTATTTACAGAGAGGATGGCAAGGTGCTAAAAGGTCCTAATTACTTTAAACCCCATATTGAAGAAATACTCAATAAATAAAAAAAGCAGCCAATTGGCTGCTTTTTTTATTTCACTGGATATCGCCATCCATGTTTATCTTCTGATAGGTTATGTTGAATATTAAGCAATTGATTCTTAAACATAGCGGCATAAGAATCATCCAAATCTGGAATTTCATGAGTGGTTCCAGCATGTTCAAATGCTGAAACTGGACTAATGACTGCTGCAGTCCCAGTTCCAAAGATTTCTTTTAAAGAGCCATTTCTAGAAGCTTCTTTTATTTCTTCAACTTTGATACGTCTTACCTCAATATCAATATGGTTGTCTTCGGCTAATTGAATAACACTTTTTCTGGTGATACCATCCAATATTCTGTCACTAGTTGGAGCAGTTATTAGCTTATCATTTATTCTGAAGAAAATATTCATGGTACCAGCTTCTTCCAAATACTCATGTGAATTAGCATCTGTCCAAATGATTTGTTGGAATCCTTTGGCTTGAGCCAAGCTAGTTGGATAAAATTGTGCACCATAATTACCTGCTGCTTTGGCAAAACCAACACCACCATCGGCAGAACGGCTGTACTTTTCAGCAATCAATACACGTACTTTTCCAGTGTAGTAAGCTTTGGCTGGTGAGCAAATAATCATGAATCTGTAATTGCTTGAAGGCGCAGCAGCAATAGCTGAATCAGTTGCTATGGCAAAAGGTCTAATGTATAGTGAATTACCAACTCCTGGCTTCACCCATGCTTTATCTAAATTAAGCAACGTCAAAAGTCCATTCATAAAATATTCTTTTGGAAATTCAGGAATGGCCATTCTGGCAGACGATTTATTAATACGACTATGGTTGTCTTCAGGTCTAAATAAAAACACCTCTCCAGTGTCATCTTTATAAGCCTTCATACCTTCAAAAACGGCTTGACCATAATGAAAAACCCTTGCTGAAGGATCAATGGTCATGGCTTGATAAGGCATGATTTTAGGTTGTT
>JAGQZO010000061.1 GCA_020435515.1 Winogradskyella sp.
TTAAAATGGCAGATAATTTTGATGAAGCTGTAGCGCAATCTACTGCAATTGCTCAGGGTATTGAAGCCCAGATAAAAGAACTACATACTGTAGCACCAGACGATCAGAGTGCAGTACGAGTAAACAATACCTTAGAAGAAGCTCAAAAGATATATTCCCTTATAGCGACCATACAAGCTGTATTTTGGTTTGTTGGCATAGGAACAATTATAGCTGGTATAGTTGGTGTAGGCAATATTATGCTAATTATTGTAAAAGAGCGCACAAAAGAGATTGGTATTAGAAAAGCCCTAGGCGCAATACCAATGTCTATCGTTGGGATGATTTTACAAGAAGCCGTTTTTGTTACTATTTTTGCAGGCTTATTCGGATTGATTTTTGGGCTGGGTTTATTGGAATTGGTTGGCCCACAAATAGACAGTGATTTTATAAAATATCCACAGGTAAATTTCAATGTAGCTTTAGCAACTGTATTTATATTAGTAATAGCAGGAGCCTTTGCTGGTTTTATACCAGCATATAGAGCCGCAAAAATTAAACCAATAGATGCATTAAGAGACGAATAATATGTTTAACAGGGATCGTTGGAACGAAATATTAGAAGCACTTAATGCAAATAGATTTAGAACTATTTTAACTGCATTTGGAGTATTTTGGGGAATCACCATATTAGTACTGCTTTTGGCCTTAACCAACGGTCTAAAAAATGGCGTAACTGCAGATTTTGGAGACTTTGCAACAAATTCCATGTTTATGTGGACACAAGGAACTTCAAAGCCTTACAAGGGATTGCCTAAAGGCAGATATTTCAATTATAAGTTAGACGATGTTGCAGCCATAAAGTCAGAAATCCGCAACCTTAAGTATGTCTCACCAAGAAACCAACTAGGTGGCTTTAGAGGAGCAAATAACGTGATAAGAGGAACAAAAACAGGTGCTTTTGAAATCTATGGAGACTATCCGGAGTATATCAAGCAACAACCTATGGATATCCTGCAAGGTCGTTTTTTAAGTTATTCGGATATCAATGAAAAAAGAAAAATATGCGTCATTGGAACAGGCGTGGTTAAAGGGTTATATGATAAGGATGAGGATATCTTAGGAACTTACATTAAAATCAATGGAGTTAATTTCATGGTAGTCGGCACATTTAAGATGAGTAATAGCCAAGGTGATGATGAACAAGACGCCAGTACCATTTACATACCCTTTACAACGTTTTCACAAGCTTTTAATAGAGGAGAAAATGTAGGTTGGATGGCTATAACAGCCGTAGATAATGTACCTATTACTTCTATTAAACAACAGATTTTTGATTTAATGAAGTCTAGGCATAAGGTTCATCCAGAAGATGATAGAGCCATTGGTCATTTTGATTTATCAGAACAGTTTGGTAGAATAAGTGGTCTATTTTCAATATTAACAGTAGTAGGATATTTTGTAGGGGCATTGGTGTTAATGTCTGGCATCATAGGGATTAATAATATTATGCTAATCGTAGTTAAAGAGCGTACAAAAGAGATTGGGGTAAGACGCGCACTTGGTGCAACACCATGGATGATTAAAGGACAAATTCTTCAAGAAAGTTTGGTACTTACCATTTTATCTGGAATGTTAGGAGTGTCCTTTGCAGCCTTAGTAATATGGGTTTTAAACTACATATTAGATCAGGCAGGTACTGTAGAGAATTTTGCAAACCCAAGTGTAGGCATGCAGGTTGTATTTACGGCACTTATTATATTGGTAGTTTCTGGTCTTTTGGCAGGATTAATTCCAGCTAACAGGGCAACAAAAATGAAACCAGTTGATGCATTAAGAATAGAATAAAAAAAGGTTTATCGATAAATAAATTATATATCAATCAAAGATGAAAAGAACAACAACAGTCATCGTGTTAATTTTAATAGTAGTAGTTTTTGGAGTTTCACTTTTTTATTTGTGGCAAAAAAATCAAGAAGACCCAATAACTTATACTTCGGAAAGTCCTACAGAACAAACCATTATGGTTAAAACCGTAGCAACAGGTAGCATAGTTCCAAAAGAAGAAGTATTAATTAAACCTAATATCTCAGGTGTAGTAGATGAGGTTTTTGTAGAAGCTGGTGAGTACGTAAAACAAGGAGATTTAATCGCTCAAATTAGAGTAATACCCAACGTATCTAATTTAACAAGTGCAAAAAACAATATAGCATCTAACCAAACATCTTTACAAACTGCCGAAATTAACTTTAAGACACAAAAAGCTATTTACGATCGCCAAAAAGCTTTATTTGATAAGGGTGTAATCTCTGCAAATGATTTCGATCAGGTAAATAATACATATCTTCAAGCTAAGCAACAAGTAGAGCAAGCAAGAATTAATGTTACGCAATCGCGTCAAAATTATGATATTATAAAAACCGGAACTACTTCAGGTTTGGGTAATATAGCACAAACACAAGTAAGAGCAACGGTTTCTGGTATGGTGTTAGATGTTCCTGTTAAGGCAGGAAATCAAGTAATAGAGGCTAACAATTTTAATGAAGGAACATCAATTGCTTCACTTGCAGATGTAACCAAAATGATTTTTGAAGGCAAGGTTGATGAAAGTGAAGTGGGAAAAATTAAAGAAGGTTTACCATTAGAAATTACTGTTGGTGCTATTGAAGACGAAAAATTTGATGCGGTTTTAGATTACATTGCTCCTAAAGGAGTTGAAGAAAATGGTGCTATACAGTTTGAAATAAAGGGCTCGTTAAAAAAAATGGACTCTACTTTTATAAGAGCAGGCCTAAGTGCCAATGCTTCAATTATATTAGAGAAAGCAGAGAATGTTCTTGCCATAAAAGAGGCTCTTGTACAATACGATAATGAAACTAAAGAACCATTCGTAGAGGTTGAAATTGGAGACCAAAAATTTGAAAGAAAACCTGTAGAATTAGGAATTAGCGACGGTATTTTTGTAGAGGTTAAAAGTGGAATTTCCAAAGAAGATAAGATAAAAGTTTGGAATCAGGTGCAAGGGATCCCAAAATATGCACAACAATAATTTTAACATTTAATGTAACACTTTAGAATTTATATAGACATATAAGCATGAAAAAATCAATCATAGTAATATTACTTCTTTTTGTAGCTCTTGGTCAGGCACAAGACAAAAAGTGGACGCTTTTAGAATGTGTTAATTATGCATTAGAGAATAATATCTCAATAAAACAATCTCAATTAAATGTTGAATTGGCAGATTTAGCAAAAAAAGATGCTATAGGCAATTTTTTACCTTCACTAAATGCATCTGCATCACAAAACTGGAATATTGGTCTAAGTCAGGACCCAGTAACATTTAATGCGGTTAATGCAACGGCAAAAAACCTTTCAGGAAGTATTGGGTCAAGTGTGGATATTTTTAGAGGACTTCAAAATATAAACACATTACGTCAAGCAAAAATAAACCAATTAGCGTCTCAATATCAATTAGATAAGATGAAGGATGACACTTCTTTATTTGTTGCTAATGCTTTTTTACAAATTTTAGCTAATAGAGAACAATTAAAAGTGCTTCAAGGACAAAACAGTGTTACAAAAGAAAATATTAAAAATACTCAAGAATTGGTTGATGCTGGAGTGTTGCCTCAAGGTGATTTGCTAGAAATTAATGCCACTGATGCTACTCAAGAGCAACAAATAATTAATGCAGAAAACGCATTATTTCTTTCAAAATTAAGTTTAGCACAATTACTACAAATTAAAGATTATATGTCTTTTGATGTTGTAGATGTTGATTATGGCTTAGTACCTCAAGATGTTCTTAATAAAACACCTCAAGAGATTTTTGAAAAAGCTAAAGACGAGTTAAATGACATTAAAATTGCTAGAACAAATACTGAAATTGCAGAATACGATGTAAAAATTGCCAAAGGTGCACAGTTGCCGTCTTTAACAGGGTCTTACAGATTTGGTTCAAATTATTTTACATCGGATTTATTTGACACACCAAGTTTCGAAACTCAATTAACAGATAATAAATCTCATAATTTTAATATAGGACTTAATATTCCTATTTTTAATGGTTTTGGGTTAAGAAATAACGTTAAGCGAAATAAAGTAAATTTAGAACGTGCAAAGTACCAACTAGAGCAAGCCGAGCTAGATTTAGAGTCTACCGTTTACCAAGCCTATAATGATGCCAAAAACTCTAGAAAAACGTATGAAGCTGCACTTAAAACAGAAGAAGCACGTAGATTAGCTTATGAATACGCCAAGGAGCGTTATAACGTAGGTTTATCTAATGCGTTCGATTTTAATCAATCTAGAACAGCTTATGAAAATGCGCAATCTGATGTAATAAGAACTAAGTATGATTACATATTTAGAGTTAAAATATTAGATTTCTATTTTGGACTTCCAATAACCGACTTAAATTAATTTAAAATGAGTAAAACTGTAAAAATTATCATTGTTGTATTTGCTGCATTACTATTATTACTTGTAGCAGGAAAATCAATGGGATGGTTTGGTAAAAAAGGAAACTTCAAAGAAGTTATCGTAAAAGAAGTCACTCTAATGGATATCGTAGAAACCGTTTCAGCAACTGGTAAGATACAACCAGAAGTAGAGGTTAAGATTTCATCTGAAGTATCTGGCGAAATTTTAGAGCTGCCTTTTAAGGAAGGTCAAGAGGTTAAAAAAGGGGATTTGTTAGTTAGAGTAAACCCAGATTTAATTCAATCTGCCGTAAATAGAAGCCAGGCGACTTATCAAAATATAAGAGCAAACTTAGAACAAGCCGAAGCGACTTTAAAACAAGCTAAAGCGGATTATGACCGTAACAAATTGTTATTTGATAAAGGTGTAATTTCTAAAGCCGATTGGGATAGAGCCATTGCCAATTATGAAACTGCAGTTGCAGGAAGAAGTTCTGCATATTATAGTGTTCAAAGTGCTGCTGCTTCAGTAAATGAAGCCAAAGATAATCTAACCAGAACAACTATCTACGCACCAATGAGCGGTACGATTTCCTTGCTCAATGTTGAGCTTGGTGAGCGAGTTGTAGGAACACAGCAAATGGCAGGTACAGAGATTTTGCGTGTAGCAAACCTTAATAATATGGAAGTTGAAGTAGATGTTAATGAAAATGATATAGTTAAAGTAAGTATTGGAGACTCAACTATTGTTGAGGTTGATGCCTACTTAAAAAAAGAATTTAAAGGTATTGTTACTGAAATTGCAAATTCTGCAGCTGGAAATTTAACAGCAGATCAAGTAACAAATTTTAAAGTTAAAGTAAGGATACTTGAAGAATCTTATAAAGACTTAACAGAAGGTAAGCCTGAAACTTATTCTCCGTTCAGACCAGGTATGACGGCTACTGTAGATATTATTACTAAAACTAGGAAAAATGCTATAGCAGTGCCAATTAGTGCTATTGTCATAAAGACGGATACGAGTTCAACTAAAAAACCTTTTGAGAAAAAAGAAAATACTGAAGATGATGAAATTCAAAAAGAAGAAGAGAAATTTGAATGTGTGTTCATAGACGATAATGGTAAAGCCAAGCTACAAGTCGTTAAAACAGGCATTCAAGACGACACCAACATAGAAATTATCTCAGGATTATCTAAAGATGATAAGATTATAACAGGGCCATACAATGTGGTTTCAAAAACATTAAAACCAGGAGACCTTATTGAGCAAAAGAATAAAAAAGAAGAAACCTCTGAAGCAGAAGATAACAAAGAGGAATAAAACATAAGTCGATTTATTAATGGCTCTGATACTTAATATAGAAACAGCCACAACTAATTGTTCAGTCTCTCTATCCAAAGATGGAGAGACTTTAGTTTTAAAGGAAGATAATAGCGAAGGCTATTCTCATGCAGAAACCTTACACGTTTTTATTAAGCAAGTCATTGAATTAGCAAATGTTAGTGCTTCGGAAATTGATGCCGTTGCGGTAAGTAAAGGTCCTGGGTCATACACAGGTTTGCGTATAGGTGTGTCTTCTTCTAAAGGATTGTGCTATGCATTAAACAAACCATTGATTTCGGTTTCTACTTTAGAAAGTCTGTCATATCAGGTAAAAGTTGAAGAAGGCATAATCATACCAATGCTAGATGCACGTCGTATGGAGGTGTATTCCGCTGTTTTTGATCACAATTATGAATTGATAAGAGAGATTAAGGCTGAGGTTTTAACCGAAAAAAGTTTTGCCAACTTGTTAGAAGAAAGCAAAGTCTATTTTATAGGAAATGGTGTAGGCAAAACACAACAACTTATTCAGCATCCTAATGCTTTTTTTATAGAAGATAAATTACCATCGGCAAACGAAATGGGATTACTATCAGAATTAAAGTATAAAAAAAGCGACACCGAAGATGTCGCCTATTTTGAACCTTATTATTTAAAGGACTTTGTTGCAATCAAAAAGAAAGTCTAACCCTTCTTTTGTATTTCTACAGTATGAGGGTATGGTATTTCAATACCAGCAGCATCTAATGCTTCTTTAGCATTTTCAGTAACGTCGAAGTAAACATCCCAGTAGTGCTCTGTTTTACACCACGGTCTTACTGCAAAATTAACTGAGCTGTCTGCCAATTCTAAGACAGTAACTGCAGGTGCAGGATCTTTTAATATTGAAGGATGAGATGTAAGCACATTCATTAACACCTCTTTGGTTTGTTTAATATCAGCATCATAACTAACACCAAATACTAAATCTACACGTCTTGTCCCTTCGGTAGTATAATTAATAATATTTCCGTTAGATAAAGCACCGTTAGGAATTATAATTTCCTTATTTGAAAGTCCAGTAAGTTTAGTTGTAAATATTTCTATTTCTTTTACAACACCGATTTCTCCTTGTGCTTCAATGAGATCACCAATTTTAAAAGGTTTAAAAATCATTATCAAAACACCACCAGCAAAATTTCCAAGAGAGCCTTGTAAAGCCATACCAACAGCCAAGCCAGCTGCGGCCAATACTGCTGCAAAAGAGGTGGTCTCAACACCAACAGTACCAAGCACAACTAGGATTAAAACAATTTTAAATATCCAATTAATCAGGTTTAATAAAAACTTTTTCAAGCTTTCGTCATAGTTGGCTTTTGTCATGGCTTTTTTAATACCTTTCATTACCGTTTTAATTATCCAGCTACCAATTATCCAAATTAAAATTGCTGCTAATAATTTTGGTGCAAATTGTACGATTAAGTCATAACCTTTATCAATCCATTTTTGTGTGTCCATGTTGATTAATTAATTTTTTTTAATAAAAAACTCGGTGGTAAACCGAGTAAATTTAATATATAGTTTTTCAATTATTTAACCTCAAATGTCAACTTTAAGTTAACTCTAAATTCAGTAACATCATCGCCTTTAACAATAGCGCTTTGATCTTGTACATAAACCGAACGAATATTTTTAACAGTTTTAGATGCTTCTTTCACGGCTTTTCTTGTAGCATCTTCCCAACTTTTGTCTGAGTTTGATAATACTTCAATTACTTTTAATACTGGCATAATATATTGTTTTATAAAGGGTTGATTTAAATATAAAGTTAACTTCAAAAAGTTACTCAATTATAAATTGTTTAGGCCATTACATAACAAAAAATAATATATCGGCCTAAACAAATTAAAGTGTGCTTAAATATTTGGATAACTTTTTTAAATCTTCCTCTTTTTTAAGGTTTATTTTATTCTTTTTAATAAAAGTTTTGAGTGCATCCGAATTTTCTGGGAATTCTTTCAGTAAAGAACTCTTTTTTTGTGGTAAGAGAGTTATTTTGTCACCTAACTTTAAATAATATGAATCATTTTCCCTTCTGAAAGTTGCTGGTTTGTCTTTTTGATACGTAGATGCAGCTTTTTCTTTATCATAAAACTTTATCTGCTCTCTTTTAAGTAATGAAAAATTATCATTTTCTTCGATTAGAACTAAAAACCCTTGTTTCAAATCGCCATTTTCTGTAGTATAACTAAATGTTTTATATGTCTTAGATGAATTTGTAAAAGTTACTTTGTAGTTGCTAGAATTATCTAAAGCAACTATTTTCTCGTCATCTAGTTTTACTTCCATTTCATCATTGTAAGCATTGTAACGGCCTATGAAGGTTTGTCCTTGATATTGCTCAATCTTAATAATTTTAAATTCTTCATCAATATAGGGGGAACCTTCAGCTTCTATTTTTGCACTAGTATTTTTTGACATTAGATTTCTTTCAGTGGCTATATCGATATTAACATTTTGAGAATTAACTTTTATTCCTGTTATTAAAAATAATAATATTAAAGCAAGTAATTTTTTAGTTTCAGATATCATATAAATACGTGTTTTAGATAGCTTATGATAGCAATAAGCTGTTTTTCTAAAGTTAGAAAATATTATTTATAAAAAAAAATATATTACAAAATACTAAATTATTCATTTGTTGCACTCACGCTAATTGATTTATCATTCAACATTTCTCTCAACATATTTTCAATACCATTCTTTAAAGTAAAAGTAGATGAAGGACAACCGCTACATGCGCCTTGTAACAAAACTTCAACTTTTTTTGTTTGTTCATCGTAAGACCTAAATTCTATATTTCCGCCATCACTTGCCACGGCAGGTTTTACATATTCTTCAAGAATATTTACAATACTTTTAGAAGTATCGTCTAGTGCTTCAAATTTTTTTTCAATAGCCTCTTCGGTTTTGTTAAGCTGTTTGGGTGCATCATCATTAAGAATGGTCTTGCCTTTTTCAACATAAGACTTTATAAACTCTCTAAGTTGTAATGTAATTTCCTCCCACTCAATTATGTCAAACTTTGTAATTGACACAAAGTTTTTTTCCATGAAAACGTTTTTTACAAACGGAAATTGGAATAAGGCAGTTGCTAAAGGAGATGGTTTTGCCTCTTCAATAGAAGTAAATTCATAAATATTTGGAACCAATACCTTGTTGCAAACAAACTTGAGCACACTTGGGTTAGGGGTGCTCTCAGCGTAAACAGTAACCGCAGCCTTGGGTTTTATGGCATCTTCAGTAACTATTATACCATTATTAGATAAATAGTCTTCAATTTGTGTAGCCACTTCGTCTTGTACATCTGCCCATGTAACAATATTGTAACGTTCAATAGCTACAAAGTTTGAAGCTATGTATACTTTCTTAACAAAGGGCAAATAGAATAATTGTTGTGCTAACGGCGAGTCCTTGGCGTCATCTATGTTGTTGAATTCAAAACTATTATGATTAGTTAAAAATCGATCAGCTTCAAATTTTAATATGCTCTCATTAGGGGTAGGTACTATTGTAATTTTTGTCTTTGGCATCTTTTTTATGCAAAAATATGAAATATAGACATGAAACGTTAATCTTAAAATTAATGTTTTGTAACTAATTTCTTAAGTCAATTCATTTTATTTGATTAAATTTCGTCCTCATTTACAAAAACAGTATATAAAATGCTAATATTATCACATTTTTGAGTGTTTTTAAATGAAGCCTGACTAACTATGAAAAAGATATTATTCGTAATTGCACTGATTATTTCAGCTCTTGGTTTTTCTCAAGATCTCTCAATGCAAGATGGAACATTTACACGTTGCGAACCAGATAAATTTTTTGACTCTGGTGGTGAATTTGGTAATTATGGCAATGATGAAAATTTTACTATCACAATATGCCCCCCTAACGCAGATGAATTCATCATTTTAGAATTTGTGAATTTTAGTACACAGTTAAATGCAGATATTTTAACTATATATGATGGAGATGATACTACAGCTGCTGTAATAGGCACATATTCTGGTGTGGCATCTCCTGGCACAATAATAGCCTCGGATACTAATACATCAGGGTGTTTAACGGTAACATTTACCTCTAATGGCTCAGGTAATACGACAGGCTGGGAAGCAGATATTACCTGTGCAGTTTCTTGTCAAACTATAACACCAGAAGTTGTTAGTACAACACCAGCAGAGACCTCACCTAATGTTGTTGAAATTTTACCTGGTGGAACTGTTGATTTTGTTGGTGGTGCTACTTTCTCTGTAGACGGTGATAATGCTACCTATTCTTGGAATTTTGGTGATGGTAATACGGGTACAGGTATAAATGTCTCTAACACATACAACACATCAGGAACATATCTAGTGACATTGACAGTACAAGATGATAACCCTGTTGGTTGTCAAGAAAGCATAACATTTTTTGTTAATGTATTAGAACCCATTGTTACTATAAATAATTCATCATACCCAGAATCTTCATTTACCTTGGAAGAGTTGGTTGAAAATGTTTTGGTTTCAGGAGGATGTTCAGGTGTAGATAATTTTGAGGTGCAAGTAAGTGGCGCACCTAGTGATCTTCAAACCAAAAGTTATGGATATTTTACAAAAGGTGGAGCGGTTAATTTTCCATTTCAAGAAGGAATTGTGTTGTCTACAGGTAGGGCATATAAAGGTGGTAATCAAGATGACGGACCTGGAACAACAGCATCAACAAACCTAGGTTTAGCTGGGGATGCTGAACTAGAGGCTTTATTTTTGCCTTCAGATCCAACTTTTAATTCTAATGACGCTACATACGTCAAATTCAATTTTGTTCCTACAGCAAATACGATAAGTTTTCGTTATATCATGTTCTCTGAAGAATATGATGGCAGTACCGAATGTAGTTTTGCAGATGCTTTTGCTTTTCTATTACGCGAAGTAGGAACAACAGCATATACTAATTTGGCTGTCTTGCCTGATGGTACGCCAGTAAGTGTTACCAATATCAATAATTCAGGTACATGTACTGATAATCCAGCTTTTTTCGAAGGGTATGAGTTAGGTGATACCAATTATGGGGGGAGGACAGTTGTTTTAACCGCAACTGCTGCTGTTATCCCTAATACAACATATGAGATTAAACTTGTTGTTGCAGATGAAGGTGACTCCATTTGGGATTCAGCTATATTTTTAGAAGCAGGCAGTTTTAATCTTGGAGGTGAGTTAGGAGACGACATAACAATCGCTGCTGGTACAGCAGAGTGTGGTGGTAACTCAATTACTTTAGACACAGAAGCACCAACAGCAACACATACATGGTATTATTCTCCAGATTCTGATGATTTAAATGATGCTACTATTATAAATGGAGAATCAAGTTCCACGATTGACATAACGAATGAAGGATATTATTTTGTTAATGTGGTATTTGCGCCTGGATGTGAGACCTCAGATAGTATATTGGTGGAGTTTAAACCAAGCCCTATTGCTAATGCAGCAATAGATTTATCTATTTGTGATGCAGATGCTATTTCTGAATTTGATTTATCAGAAAATAATGATAATGTGCTAGGAACCCAAGATCCAAACGATTTTGTAATATCATATCACCTCACTGAGCAGGAAGCTATAGATAATCTAGGTGCTTTGCCAACCAATTATACTAACATTTCTAATCCCCAAACTATATGGGTTCGTATAGCCGATATTTCGCAAGAGTGTTTCGCGACTACTTCATTTCAACTTCTATTTAGTGATATTATAATTGGAAATACAATTAGTCCAATACAGGTTTGCGATGGAGACATAATAGATGGAATAGGAACTTTTGATTTAACTGATAGAGACACTGAAATCATTGATACAAACGACCCAAATAATGTAACTGTAACTTATCATCTAACTCAAGCTGATGCGGAAAACGGTGTATCACCTTTAACATCACCTTATAACAATATCGTACCAAACAACCAGACTATTTATGCACGTCTAGAGGATAATATTAATAGTGAATGTTACGCTATCACCACCTTGGACTTAGAGGTATTGGGCAACCCAGTTGCGAATATGCCTATGGATTTAGAGGTTTGCGACGACGATCTGGACGGTTTTGCTGAGTTCGATTTGAGCGATCGCGACGTAGAGGTTATCGGAGCCCAGATAGGAGTTGTAGTGACCTACCATTCCACACCAGAGGGTGCAGCAGACGGATCAGGAGTACTGCCAACGCTCTACACGAATACGGACTCATTCACGGAAGAAGTTTACGTGCGTATCGAGAACGGAGCGGGCTGTTATGATACCACAACGTTGCAACTAATCGTTAACCCATTGCCGACGGTTGTAGAAGTAAGCCCATACGAGCAATGTGACGATGATAATCCTGGGGACGACCAGGAGCTCTTCGACCTGACGAGCAAGGATGCCGAGATATTGAACGGGCAGGTAAATGTTACTGTAAGCTATTATGCCAACCAAGCAGATGCAGATGCGAGCACAAACGAAATCATAGGCCTATATGCCAACACGGGCAATCCACAAACGATCACAGCGGTACTTACCAATACGAACACGGGCTGTAGTTCACAGGCCACCTTTGACCTTGTGGTAAACCCTTTACCGGCCCTTATAGACCCGACACCTTTGGAAGTATGCGACGACGGCACGCCGG
>JAGQZO010000062.1:0-6869 GCA_020435515.1 Winogradskyella sp.
GATATGTTGGTACCAGAATTCAATAAAAATGCTGACGCAAAAGAGTTAGATGACTATACTGAAGAAGTAATGACCAAACACGTTTCTGGTCGTCTTAAAGTTGCACCAGAACATACCAGCGACCCAGTGTTGAAGTTAATGCGAAAACCATCGTTTAGGTACTTCCATAAGTTTAAAGAGCGTTTTGATAAAATCAATATTAAGAATAAACTCAACTTACAGTTAATCCCATACTTCATCTCAAATCATCCTGCTTGTGAAGCCGAGGACATGGCAAATCTTGCTGCCGAAACCAAAGATATGGGCTTTCAGTTGGAGCAAGTTCAAGGGTTTACACCAACACCAATGACTGTTGCAACGGTGATTTATTATAGTGGTTATCATCCATATACCTTACAAGAGGTTAAAACGCCAAAAACCCAAAAAGAAAAAGACGAACAACATCGTTTTTTCTTTTGGTATAAAGATGAAAATAAAGCTTGGATACGAAATACGCTTAATAAATTAGGGCGCCAAGATTTACTCAAGGTTCTTCTTCCTGAAAAAGCCGAAAAATGGCGTAAAAACAAACCAGGTAAAGCCAAACATACCTTTAATGATGCCGTGCCTTTTAACCAAAGGAAAGATAAGGTGAAGTATAAGAAGAAAAAGCGATAATTATTTTCGCTTTTTTGAACATTATTCCGTCTAAGTGGTGTCCCCTTGAGGAGACACCTTAAGTGTTAAGAAATTTACAGGTTAATTAAAACAAATCTAATGCGCTTCTAACCAATTACTTCCAAGACCAATTTCAACATCTAATGGTACCGATAATTTAAAGGCATTCTCCATTTCGGTTTTAATGAGTTTTGAAACATCTTCAAGTTCTGGTTTGTAAACATCAAACACCAATTCGTCATGTACTTGTAGTAGCATTTTGGTTTTATAATTACCAGCTTCTAATTTCTCGTAAATGTTAATCATTGCGAGTTTGATGATGTCTGCAGCACTTCCTTGAATTGGTGCGTTAACTGCATTTCGTTCTGCTGCACCTCGTACAACAGCGTTTCTAGAATTAATATCTTTTAAATATCTGCGTCTACCTAAAACGGTTTGTACATAGCCATGGTCGCGTGCAAAATCGACTTGCTTGCTAATGTAGTTTTTAAGCTTCGGATAAGTTTCATAATAGGTATCAATAAGCTCTTTGGCTTCACTGCGTGATAAATCGGTTTGATTGCTTAACCCGAATGCAGACACACCATAAATAATTCCAAAGTTGACCGTTTTTGCATTGCTACGTTGCTCACGAGTCACTTCTTCAATAGGAACATTAAAAACTTTTGAAGCGGTTGATGCGTGAATATCCTCACCATGTTTAAAAGCATCAATCATAGTTTCTTCTTCACTTAAAGCCGCAATAATACGTAATTCAATTTGGGAATAATCAGCAGCTAACAATGTGTATTGTTCGTTACGAGGAATAAATGCTTTTCGTACTTGACGACCACGTTCGGTACGAATAGGAATGTTCTGCAAATTAGGATTGTTGCTGCTTAAACGACCTGTTGCGGCAACGGTTTGCATATAATCGGTATGTACTCTGCCAGTTGCTTCTTCCACCTGAAGCGGTAGTGCATCTACATACGTACTTTTTAGTTTAGATAAGCCTCTAAACTCCAAAATATTCCTGATGATTTCATGGTCTTTGGCCAAATAACTCAATACATCTTCTGCGGTAGAATATTGACCGGTTTTGGTCTTTTTTGGCTTGTCTACCAATTTCATTTTATCAAATAAAACCTCACCCAATTGCTTTGGAGATGCGATGTTGAACTCTTCGCCAGCTGCTTCGTAAATACTTTTTTCAAGGTTGGCAATATCGTTAGTTAACTCTTCTGAAAGTTGATGTAAAAAATCTTTGTCAAGATTGATGCCTTCCAATTCCATAGCAGCTAAAACGCGAAGTAACGGAATTTCAATTTCATCAAATAGCTTTTGCGTATTGGCTTCGCCTAATTCTTTCTCAAAATGTTCCTTAAGTTGAAGGGTGATATCAGCATCTTCTACGGCATATTCGGTTTGCTTGTCTAAAGGCACATCTCGCATCGATAATTGATTTTTCCCTTTTTTACCAATCAATGTTTCAATGGAAATAGGCGTGTAGTTCAAATACGTTTCTGATAATACATCCATATTGTGACGCATGTCTGGATTGATTAAATAATGCGCTAACATAGTATCAAATAATTGCCCTTTGACCTCAATATTATATTTAGCCAGAACCTTGATGTCGTATTTTAAATTCTGACCAATTTTCTGAATGTTTTCAGCTTCAAAAAATGGGCGTAATTCTTCAATAAGTGCTTGTGCTTCGGCTTTATTTTCAGGAAAAGGCAAGTAGAAGCCTTTACCAACTTCCCAAGAAAATGCAATACCAACTAATTCTGCAGTTAACGGATTTAAACCTGTTGTTTCGGTATCAAAGCAAACCGAAGTCTGATTTAGCAGATTTTTTACAAATAGTTTTGTAGCCATACCAGAAGCGACACTTTGGTAAAAATGACTGGTATTTTCGGCTGTATTTCTAACAAATTGATTGTTTTGGGAAATATCATCTTGGTCACTGAGCGAAGTCGAAGTGCCAAATAACGAAAACTGTCCTGCACCAGCATTTTGATTGTTTGTGCTTTGATTTCGACTAGGCTCAGTCACCGTATCTTTATTTTGTTGGTTGGGCGTAGTCGAAGCTGTTTCTTCACCAGTTGTAAACGTCTTAATAAAATTTTCGGTGAGACGTCTAAATTCTAAATCTTGAAAAATTTCTTTCACTTTTTCAATATCTGGATGATCCAATTCAAAATCTTTGGCATGAAATTCCACAGGAACATCTAACATAATTCTAGCCAATTCTTTTGAAAGTCTCCCTAATTCTGTACTTTCCTCAATCTTTTCCTTCATTTTGCCGGTAAGCTTATTTGTATTAGCCAAAAGATTTTCCATGCTTCCAAATTCCTTAATAAATTTTTTAGCAGTCTTCTCGCCAACACCTGGCAATCCTGGTATGTTGTCGCTTGAGTCTCCCATCATTCCTAAAAAGTCAATGACCTGTTCTGGTCTTTCGACTTCAAATTTCTTTTGAACTTCGGGAATACCCCACGTTTCGTAACCACCACCAAACGATTTAGGGCGATACATAAAAATATTTTCGGTAACTAACTGTGCAAAATCCTTATCAGGCGTTACCATATAGGTTTTGTAGCCTTCTTTTTCAGCTTGACGCGATAGGGTTCCGATAATATCATCAGCTTCATAACCACTTTTTTCAATTATAGGAATATGCATGGCCTTTAAAATCTCATGAATGTAGGGTACTGCGGTTTTTATGCCTTCTGGTGTTTCGTCTCGATTGGCTTTGTATTCTTCGTACATTTCTACACGATCTACACTGCCGCCTTTATCAAAACATACTGCTAAATGGTCTGGTCTTTCGCGTTTTATAACATCCAAAAGCGAATTCATAAAGCCCATAATGGCTGAGGTATCTTCACCTTTAGAATTAATTCTTGGATTTTTTATAAAAGCGTAATACCCACGAAAAATAAGTGCGTAAGCATCGACTAAAAAGAGACGTTTTTGTTCTGACATTTTTTAGAATTTTGAAGTCTATAAAACTACAAAACTTAAACTTTGAAATAAAACAAAGACCAACTAAAAATAAAAAAGAAAGCCGATCCCTACTTCGGCTTTCTTTGCTCAAAAAATATAATTGAAGACAATCCAATTATGCTGTAATGCTATTATTGTATTTGTTCTATTTCGAAAAAAGATGCTCTTGCATTCTGATCAATGGTTGCGCCAGTTGTAGGTCTTGCGAAAGCAACATCTATCGTCTGACCAGCAGTTAAATTTAATATTGAAGTTACTTGTCTTACAAGTTCTCCATTTCCATGGTGATTATATTCTGAACGCCTTTCTTGCGTTCCATTAACTCGAATACGCACACCAAAAACACCAGTCCCTGTATTTGATGCCAGAGTGATTTGTGCGGTAACACGGTAAAGTCCTGTTGCTGGTACTTCAAACTCATCAGTTGAATTATTAAAATCACTATTAATATCAAAATCAACAGTGTCAAAGTTCACTTTTGTAATACCTCCACCAGTTTCGGTCTGGGCTACACTCATATATATTCTTGCAACGGATTTTGTTGGATTAAGGCTAGATAAATCTACAGTTTGAGCAGCTTGCCCATCATCTTCAATCTCTAAGGTTAGGATGTTTGTGGAAGAATTAAAACTGAAATTGTCTATTTGTTGATTGTCTGTATCAGTTGTTGGGTCTTGAAATGTTACATTTCCAGAGCCATCAGTAGTCATAACTTGTCCAGCATTACCATCTGCTGTTGGAAGAATGTATCTATCTGTTGAGGGGTCATTTCCAATAGAAACTCTTCCAATAAACATACCAGAAAAGCTGTTTGCTTTTTGAACATCAGATATAATACCAAAATGAAACCCAGGTATACTTGAATCAATAAAAGCTCTATGCCCATATTTATTTCCCGTATTTGTTACACCAGAAAAAAAGTTGACATTAGTTCCAAATAAATTCCCTGTCCCAGAGGTGTTAGAATAATCACCATTGTAATGGACACTAAAATTATTTACGCTGCCTTCATTCATTGCCGTATAGTTAAAACTAAAAGTATTCATACTGCCAGCAAGTTGGCTGAAGTAACCTACTAAATAATCATTATTAGAGGCACCGCTTTCTAAAAAACTGGTCATACCACGACGGGTAATTGAAGTATTATTTGAGAACGTTCTATATGAACGAATTCCAGCTGTATAAGATCCATCATTATCTAGAACATTTAATGTAGCTGTTGGCGCAGAGTTGCCTCCAATAGTTAGGGTACCTAGAGTTGCTTTGTCATCATTAATATTATCAGGTGGAGTTGAAGTTCCTAATTCGTAAAAGTCAACATCTGAGCTAGCATTTTGAAAAGTAATATTCCCAGTACCATCAGTGGTCAATACTTGGCCAGCTGTACCATCTGTTGTTGGAAGTGCATAGCCTGTTGTAGAAGGGTTTCCTATTTGTAACTGTCCATTGGTTCTTAAAATATCATTATCAAACTCTCCATAAATAAGGGCATTGTTTGCATCTGCATTTGAACTTTCTATATAAAGCTTATTGCTTCCGATTTCGTTAAGCCCAGATTGATACCCTAGAAAAACATTGTTATTGCCTGTTGAAAAATAGCCACTCTGGTGACCAATAAAACTGTTATTATTTCCAGAAACATTTAGCCGTCCAGCTAATGCACCCAATGCTGTGTTATTGCTACCTGTATCATTTTCGCCTAGGGTAACATATCCTATTGCCGTATTTGCTGCACCAGTATCATTTTTCCACATTGAATTATCACCAATGGCAATATTATTGCTAGAATTAGTATCCCTTAAAGCACTAGAGCCGATAGCTATATTTGATGACCCAGTAATGGTTCTAAGGGCTTCATGTCCGATACCAATATTATCCAAAGATGTGGCACCTTGAAAGCGAGCCACCTCATGACCAACAAAAACATTGCGACTACCAATAGCACCTTCACCAGCACTTTCACCAATTTTTATGGATTCAGAAGTATTGAAAATTTCTAATTGACCTGTAGTACTTAATCTAAGATATTCTATGTTGTTACTTCTAAATTTTAAATCAAGATTATTTGTGGTTCCTAAAAAGTTGGTGCTTAGTGTATTGTTTCCAGATAATGACCAATCGTTTCCAGTATTAATGTTTTGAAAAGAAATATTTCCAGAACCATCGGTTGTCATAACTTGTCCTGCGGTTCCATCTATTGTTGGGAAACTATAACCAGTTGTTGTGGGATTATTGACTTGTAAGGCACCATTTATCCTTAAGATGTTAGTATCAAACTCACCATAAATCAAAGGGGTGTTTGAATCGGTATTTTCGATAAAAAGCCTATTGTTATCCGCATTGGAGAATCCTGCCCTATATCCTAAATAAACATTGTCATTACCCGTAGAATTGTAACCAGACCAAAAGCCTATAGCGGTATTGTTTTGTCCAGTACTATTGTTGTAAAGAGCACTAGTGCCTAGCGCAGTATTGTATCTGCCCGTAGTGGTATTAAATAAAGCATAAGATCCTACAGCGGTATTGCTAGAAGCTGTTGTTGCCGAATATAAGCTGTTGTAACCTATACTTATGTTTTCTGAGCCTGATGTATTATTGAAAAGCGAATTGACACCTACAGAAACATTATTGGTTCCTTGATTATTAAAAAGTGACGAATGACCTATGGCTATATTTCTGCTTCCAGAAAGATTATCATAAAGTGCATAAGGTGCTATGGCAACGTTAAAATCTCCATTAGTGTTATTTAATAGGGCTTGTCTTCCTAAGGCCGTATTGTTAGTTCCTGTAGTATTAAATAGCATGGATTGGAAACCTATACCAATGTTTGAATGACCTGATGAATTGGATAGTAGGGCATTTTTACCAATACCTACATTGCCATTATCTGTTTCATCATCACTATTGCCTGCTCCATCACCTAAAAAAATTGAAGAGCCGTCATTGCTTCCATCACTATCGCTTTTTCCATCAACCAAATCATCTATTTTTTTAACTCCTAAAATGGAAACCCACGCAGCACTCCCATTATTCCAATAATAAAAACCTTTGGTTGGTGTACCATTTCCAGTAGCAAACACCATCATGCCATCTTGGTCTGCTGTTGGGTTAATAGTTGGGAAATTGTCTATCCTAGGAATCAAAATACCATCCTTGTTTGTTGGCGAAGTAGTGCTAGAAGCAGAAATATCTAAAGTAGATTTTGGGTCTGTATTGCCAAC
>JAGQZO010000062.1:6945-12714 GCA_020435515.1 Winogradskyella sp.
TTAAGGTTGAGGGATTAAAGTTTAACCTCTACATCAAATGTGTTTCTTACATCTCTAATTATACTATTGACATAGTAAAGTAGTCCGAGGAAGAGTTCACTTACTCCTAGAATTAGAGGGTTTATGCTTCCAAATATTTGAATGGACACGTGACCTGCCAAAAAACTAGAGTTAACGACTAAAAGCGACACAAGAAATGTAGAGGTTTTCATCTCACAGAGATTTAATGATTAATAGCTCTCCAAAACTAGTTTCGATATCTAAAAATGGTCTTGATTATTTTGTCAAAAGCAAGGAGTATTTTGTCAAAATGAATAAAAATGATGAGGATTATTTATTTAAAATAGAATTATATAATTGAAAATGAATTAGTTACGAAATTCAGAAGGACTTTTTTCAAATTCCTCTTTAAAGGTTTTGCTGAAGTAGTTTGGATCATTAAAACCAACAGCATAAGCAATTTCCGAAATGGATAAATCGGTAGTTTTTAGTAGTTCCTTGCCTTTTTCCAACCGTACTTTTCTGATAAATATTGCTGTGCTCGTGTTTGAAATGGCTTTTAATTTTCTGTAGAGTTGCGAATCGCTCATGGCCATAGCTTTTGCCAATTCCGTGGCACCGAAATTTGAATCGTCAATGTGTTCTTGAATGTGTTGAATAACGGAATTTAAAAAGATGAGATTTTTATCCTTTGATTTGTGTTGTTCTTCCTTTTGTTCAACAATGCTACTGACGCTATAACGTGCTTGTAATTGTTTACGTTTGGAAATTAGCATTTGCATACGCAATAACAATTCCTCCTTTTGAAACGGTTTGGTTACATAGGCATCAGCACCACTTGTAATGCCTTCCAGTCGGTCTTCTTGCAAAGCCTTTGAGGTCAACATAATGATAGGAATATGGTTGGTGTTGGCATCAGCTTGTAGCTTCTGGGTTAATTCAAAACCATCCATTATGGGCATCATTACGTCAGTAACAATAATATCTGGGATTTGCGCACTTGCTAGTTCCAAGCCTTCTTTTCCATCCTTGGCAAAGGTGACTTTATAGTTTGGTTTTAAGCACGATGCAATGTAACGTGCCATATCTGCATTGTCTTCAACAATAAGGACACTGTTGGCATCGTCATCAGAAATCACATCATCTATTTGAGGAACAACCGTACCAATGGTCATTTGCCTTTCAATTTGAGCAACAGGTTTAGTGGCAGCGTTGTTGGTTATAGGCAGTTGAATGGTAAATGTTGTGTCTTCATTAATTTTAGATGTTACGTTGATGTTTCCATTGAATAACTCAACCAACTCTTTGGTTAAAGCCAAGCCAACTCCTGTACCTTGCGATACTTTATGTTCGGTATTTTCAACTTGGTAAAAGCGGTCGAAGATAAAAGGTAACTCGGCTTGGTCAATACCGTAGCCTTGGTCGGCAACTTGGATTTGTAATGTGGAAGCATCGTTTTTATTCAGTATAATATTCAATTCTGAATGTTGAGGTGAAAACTTTATGGCGTTAGAAATTAGGTTGGTCATTATTTGGCGAATTTTTTCAGCATCAAAATCCATTATAATCTTGTTAGGGGCTGCCGAAAATTTTAATGACACACCTTTGTCTTTGGCAATACTTTTAAAGCTTTCTACAATATGCCTTACAAAGTCAACAATATCATTTTGAATAAGATTGACGCTAAGTTGTCCTTTTTCGAGCTTTGCCAAATCGAGCATCTGGTTAACCAAATCCAGAAGATTATTACTGTTTTGCTCAATGGTTTCTAATGAAGTCTCAAGCTCGTTTTTGCCTTCAATTTTGTCTTTCACATTACCTAAATAGCCAAGAATTATGGTAAGCGGTGTTCTAAATTCATGTGTTATGTTGGTAATGAATCTCGATTTTAAGGCATCGAGTTCTTGTAGCCTTTTGGATTCTTGTCCTGCGATTTGGCGTTGTAGGCTAATTTTGTAGAACGCATAGACAATTCCTAAGAATATCATTAGGTAAAGTAAGTAGGCAAGATTACTTTTATACCAAGGTGGTATAACATTTATTTCTAGTTCCAGAGGTGCTTTTTGCCATATATTATTTCTGGATTTGCCTTGTATCTTTAAAACATGCTTTCCTTTCGGAAGGTCTAGTAATTGAATTTCTCTTGAATCTAATAAATCATTCCAATCGGTATTATCTAAAGTAAATACAAATTGGTTGTTTTTTGTTGGCCGCAGATCCAAGTCAGAAAATGAAATGTAACAAGGAAAATCGGTATGGTTAAGTATAATTTTATCTGTTTTTGTGATACTCTGATTTAGAATTTCACTATTGGTTAAAGGATTTACTTCCCCATTCTTTATCCTCAAAGAGGTAAAGGTTAAATCTCCTGGGACATCGAGTTGATGAACATTTTTAGGATTAAAAATATTGATGCCGTTAATACCGCCAACATATATTTCGTTAGTGTCTTTATTGTAATAATGAGCACCGAGATTAAACTCTGAACTTTGCAAACCATCATTTACAGTATAGTTTGTAAAGATTTCGGTTGCTTTATTAAAACGAAACAATCCGCCATTTGTAGTAAGCCATAGATTGCCGTCTTGGTCTTCAGTAATGCTGTAGACAAAAGTATTGGTTAAACCTTCTTCAATGCCATAGCGTTTAAAGGTGTTGTCCTGAGAGTTGAATTTATTAAAACCATCTTGTGTTGCGATCCATAATGTAGAATTGGCATCGTGCCAAGTATGTAATGTTGTATTGCTACTCAGGCTTGTGGAATCTGTTTCTATACTGAAGTAATTATTGAATTTTGGGTTTAGATAATTATTATCTTCAAAATGAAGCTTGTTGAGTCCATCTTCAGACGTTATCCAATAATCCAAATTTTTGTCTTGAGACATATTGTAGGTAAAATTTGAACTTATTGAATTGGCATTTTCGTTGACCTTATAATGCTCAAAAGTTATAGTTTCACTTTTTAGGTCTCCTGTAAATCGATTGACTCCACCACCATATGTCATAATCCATACTGTTCCCAAATGGTCAATATACACACCACGGGTTGCATCAGAACTTAAGGATTTGGGATCGTTACTATCATGATAAAAACTAATGATTTTAGGAGATTTTGGGTCGAAATTATTCAAGTCAATCACAGAAACACCCTTAATGGTACCAATCCACATATAATTATTTTTGTCGATTGCCATGCTTCTAATGACATTAAAAGCTAAGGCATCATTAGTATTTTCTTTAGTGATGTAGGTTACATTACCCACAGCATCTATACAGTTAATACCTTTGCGAGTACCAACAAAAAAGTAGTTATCATTTTTAACAAATGATAAAATAAAAGCATTGTTTAGAGAAATTTCAGAAGTGGTGTTTATATTCTTAAAAACAGGTTCTCCTAAAGTTACAACATCGAGATTATTGGTACCAACCCAAAGTAAATTACCATCGGTAAAGGTGTCGTAAACACGATTGGAAGTTATGGAATTACTATGGTTCTGTTCACCATAATAAGTAGTTATATCTTTAAATCGTAAATCCTTTTCATCAAAGTTTTTTGCAACATAAAAACCATCAAAGGTGCCAATGTAAAAGGTGTTTTTATGTATATCGATGGACGATATGCTTAGATTTTTGTTTGTGCCATTATTTAAAGGAATTTTAGAAAGCTGTTTTTTTGTTTTGTTGTAAACAAAAAGACCATTTATTGTACCAAGCCAAATAGCATTATTAATAGCAAAAATTGTACTAATGCTACCAATAGATTGGTTAAGTTCAACCTCATAAAATTCTGCATTTTTGTTTTGAATGTTTTTGCAAACAAAGAGTCTTCCATCCTGTGTGCTCACATATACAATATCATTATCAACAAAAGTTGAGTTGAACTGTAATTTTTCTCCATCAATTTTTGAGATTTTACTGTAATCACTTCTTCCTTTATTGAAAATATAAATTCCTTCATTCAATACAATTGCAATTATGGTACCATCAGAAGTTTTGGATATACTGTTACAGTTCCCCTTTTTAATGGCCGTTGTTCTAAAACTATTAACCTTAGAATCATAAATGGAGATACCATTGTCGTTTGTGCCTATCCAAATATTACCATCGATATCTTCTAAAAGTGTATTAATAAAATTTCCAGAGATGCTTAGACTGTCTTTTTTCTGATTTTTATAAACCGTGAAAGATGTACCATCAAACCTGTTTAAACCGTCTTGAGTGCCTAACCATAAAAACCCGTTAGAATCTTTTAGAATGGTTCTTATAGTCTCTTGAGATAATCCGTCTTTTGTACCATAATGATAAAATGTAAAATCTTGAGCATAGCAAAAAGAGCTCAATGAGCCAAAAATAAAAGCAAGCATAGCACTTCTTATACTTTTGAAAAAAATACTAATGGCATTGGTCATAAAGGGTAAATAGCTAAGTACAAAATAATAAATCTTTGATTTATAAGAAAATACTTAGGTTAATGTTTAGATACTTGACCTCATTTTTTAATAAAAATAAAAAAGCCGAAACAAGTGTTTCGGCTTTTTCAATGGTTAATAGCATATTAATTAACAAAGCTTTACATCCTTAACCTTAATTTGAAGGCTTTTTCTGTAAGCTTTAATACTTATAATCTCGTTACTTTTTTTATGGTTCATTCTTAAAACTTTCGCCTTAGCTTTAGCAGAAATACTAGCTTCTTTAACCTCAGGCTTTTCTGATTTAATAGTTTCAACCAATTCAGTCTCATTATTGCTTACAACATCTTGCTGAGCAAAACCTGCAAGAGACATTGTTAAGAATACTAATATGACTAAACCTTTTTTCATTGTTATTAAGTCGTTTTGTTTTAATTTCGATTCAAAGAAACATAGTATTGTTTGTTTGCACAGAAACTTTTGGACGAAACAAGGCGATAATTAGATGACTGACATTTGTTAGTCAAAAACATCGATGAATTACACAAAATGAGCTTGTAGCCCTTTAAAATCGGTATTTTTACAGATAAAAATTATTGATTTTCAGTCCAAAATAGACGCTTTACGGATATCATCGACGAACGGCATGGATTTAATTATTTAAAAATGAACATGAGTAGAAATAGCATAGATTTTAGCAACAACCCACACTATCAATTGTTCTTAAAACAAAAATCCCAACAGCTCAAAATTGGGACTGTACCCTATAGTTATAGAATAAAGCAGTTGAAAAATCTTAAGACTGCTATCGAAGTGACATTTAGAGACAGAATCATTGAAGCCTTACGCAAGGATTTAAACAAACCTAAAGTTGAAGCAGAGCTTACAGAGATTTATCCCATCATAAGCGAAATTAAATTTGCAAAATCTAATCTACGTAATTGGATGCGGAAGCAAAGAGTAGATACACCATTGTCTATGCTTGGTTCTAGTTCTTACTATATTTACGAGCCTAAAGGAGTCTGTTTGATTATTTCACCATGGAATTTTCCATTCAATTTAACCTTTGGACCTTTGGTGTCTGCAATTGCAGCAGGTAATTCTGTTATTGTGAAACCATCAGAAATAACGCCGAATTCTTCAGCATTGATGGCAGAAATTATAAAGACCATTTTTACAGAGGAGGAAGTTACATTAATAGAGGGTGAAGTTGAAACTTCAACTCAGTTATTACAATTACCATTTAACCACATCTTTTTTACAGGTTCGCCAAATGTTGGAAAAATAGTGATGTCCGCTGCTGCAAAACACTTAGCCTCAGTAACGTTAGAGTTAGGAGGGAAATCACCAACACTAATAG
>JAGQZO010000063.1 GCA_020435515.1 Winogradskyella sp.
CGATTATAAGAACTTGGACTGTTACAGATGATTGTGGTAATGTTGCAACATTCACTCAAAATATTGATGTAGAAATTAGCAACGTTATAAATGCGTTTGATGCCAACCGTTGTGTACTAGATTCAGAATTTGATTTATTCGATTTACTATCTGGTGACTTTAGTATGGACGGTACATGGAGTGTTGTGTCTGGCAATGCAACTATAGATGGTAGCTTATTTGATCCATCTTCTGTAGATGTTGGTATGTATACCTTTATGTATTCTATTACCGAAGGGCCTTGTCCTACTGAAGTAGAAGTTAACGTCACTATCGATGATGATTGTGTGGTTTTACCTTGTGGTGCCGAAGATGTTGTAATCTCTAAAACTGTAACCGCAAATGGTGATAGCTTTAATGAATTCTTTACCATAAGTGGTGTTGAAGATTGTGGGTTTGTTGTAGAACTTCAGATTTTCAATCGTTGGGGAGCTGAAATTTATAAAAACAATAATTATCAAAACGACTGGAATGGTGATGCTCATAGTTCGTCTGTAGGAAGCTCTGGAAAAGTCCCAACCGGAACTTACTATTACATTATTAATTTAAGAAATAGTGGATTAAAACCTTTTGCAGGTCCAATCTACGTAGCAACTGATAAATAAACTTAACCGAGATGAAGTTATCTAAATCATTAAGTATTGTAATATTTGTATTGAGTTTTTCTTCTGTCGTTGCACAGCAGTTACCTCAATTTACACAATACATGTTTAATACCATTTCTATTAATCCGGCTTATGCTGGCAGTAGAGAAACATTCAGTGCTGTTGGCTTGCACAGAAGTCAATGGGTTGGATTAGAAGGTGGCCCAGAAACACAAACATTATCTATTCATACACCATTAAGGAATGAGAAGATTGGTTTAGGCTTATCATTCATAAATGACAAGTTAGGTTATGAAAATTTTTCATACATCTATGCCGACTTTTCATATACCATTCAAACTGGAGTAAATACTAAGCTAGCTTTTGGTATTAAAGGTGGGTTTACCCATTACAATTTAGATGAAGAATTATTAAATGATCCTTCTGTTGTTAATGACCCCTTCTTTAATGAAATTTCGAATAGATGGAGTCCTAATGTTGGTGCTGGCTTATATTGGCACTCTCAACGTTGGTATGTTGGTCTTTCGGCTCCTAGAATTTTGAATACAGACTATAATAACGGACGTCAAGGCCAATTAGACTATATTGCTTTAGAGCGTATAAGTTATTATATTACTGGTGGTTACGTATTTGATTTAAGTGAAACAACAAAATTAAAACCTTCAGTTTTACTCAAAGCTACTAATGGTGCACCTTTATCATTTGATATTTCTGCCAACTTCTTATTCAATGAAACATTCTGGATTGGTGGTGGTTACAGAATTAATGAAAATGCAGCCGCTATTGGTGGAATAGCCGACTTTCAGGTATCAAAACAATTACGAATTGGTTATGCTTATGAATATCCAATTTCTGATTTGAGACCTTATACAAGTGGTACACATGAAGTTTTATTGATGTTTGAAGTATTTAAAAGTAAACGTATAAAATCCCCAAGATACTTCTAAAAAGAATCGCATTATGAAAACAAGACTATTAGTTCTAACTCTTATACTTAGCTGTTCGTTATCGTATGCGCAAACGAAGTTGGCTGATAAATTCTTCGATAATTATGGCTATATAAAGGCTATCGAGCTTTATGAAAAAGCTGTAGAAAATGGAGATAATAGTGCCCATGTACTCACACGTCTTGGTGATGCTTACTATAACAATTCCAACTCAGAAAAAGCAGCTTATTGGTATGGTGAAGCTCTAAAAGAGCACAAAAAAATAGAAGCTGAATATTTATATAAATACATTCAGTCACTTAGAAGTATTGGCAATTACGAAGAAGCAGACATATGGTTTAAAGAACTCAGTGCTGCGCAACAAGGTGACAGCAGACTTAAGGGCTATAATCCTGACGAAGTGGATTTGTATGCTAAATTAACCTCAAAAAATGAAGTTATTGTAAATGTAGAAAACCTGGATTTTAATTCTGAAAACTCTGATTTTGGACCTTATATTTTTGAAGACAAACTCTACTTTGCTTCTGCAAGAGGTGGTGAAGGTAAAATTTACAGCTGGAATAAAGAACCTTTCTTAGATTTATATGAAATTACTCTTACAGATAATGATGGAGTTGTAACTTACGGTTCAGTAACTGAACTTTCGGACAATATTAATACAGAATATCATGAAGCGTCCGTGGCCATAACCAACGATGGCAAAACGATGTATTTTACGAGGGATAACGTCAACAAACGTAACCGTATAAAATATGATAAAAAAGGTACAACGCATTTAAAACTTTACAAGGCGACTTTAGAAAATGATGAGTGGACCAATGTTGTAGAGCTTCCGTTTAATGATGACGTATTTTCTACCGGCCATCCTGCATTAAGCCCAGATAACAAGACCTTATACTTTGTATCTGATCGCGAAGGAGGTTTGGGTCAATCCGATATTTATTCCGTTGCAATAAATGAAGATGGCTCTTATGGTAAACCAGAAAATTTAGGTGAAAAAGTAAACACAGAAGGACGCGAAATGTTTCCTTTTGTGGCAAAAGATAGTACGCTTTATTTTTCTTCTGATGGCCATTTAAACTTAGGTCTACTTGATATTTTTAAATCAGATATTTTAAAAGGAATGCGTAATGATCCAGAAAATATGGGTTCGCCTTACAACAGTGGTTACGATGACTTTGCGTTCTTTATAAATTCTGAAACAGAGCAAGGCTACTTCTCCTCTAACCGACCAAACGGCAAAGGAAGTGATGATATTTATAGTTTTAATGCCAAAGAGTGTAAAGAAGTTATTTCTGGTGTTGCCAGAGATAGCAAAACCAACATTATTCTTACTGGTGTAACTGTACGTTTAATTGATGAGACTGGGAAAGTAGTTGAAGAATTCATTTCCAAAAATGGAGAGGAATATACATTTACCGTAGATTGTAACAAAACATATACAATTGTTGGTAGTAAACCTGATTACAAAGACGACCAAGAAACGGTGACAACAACTACAGAAAACGAAAAAGTTACTACTGTTGATTTAAGTTTAGAGCCTCTAATTATAGATAATCAAATTGTTATAAATCCTATCTTCTTTGATTTTGATAAATGGAATATTAGAACAGACGCACAATATGAATTAGAAAACATCGTAGATGTAATGCGCAAGCATCCTACAATGATTATTAAAATTGAATCTCATACAGATAGTCGTGGTGGTGATAATTATAATATGAAGTTATCGGACAGACGTGCAAAGTCTACAAGAGATTATATTATCTCTAGAGGTATTGATGCTAACAGAATTGAAAGCGCTATTGGCTATGGTGAGTCTCAACTCCTTAACAAATGTTCTAATGGTGTAAAATGTACCGAAGAAGAGCACCAGTTAAATAGACGTTCTTACTTCTATATTGTAAACGAATAATTTTACCCTCAAAATTATAACTGAAAAGCAAGCTCATTTGGGCTTGCTTTTTTATTTTAGTGAAATGAGTAAATCCTTATTTAATTATACGCTTTTTAAAGTCCTATTTACAATCTTAATGTTTTTAAATTGTGAAAATAGCACAGATAAAAAAGATACTTTTCAAAACCCTAGCAAAGAAGTAATAAATGATACTGTAACCGTTCAAGGCAAAAAAAAACCTATTACTCCTAAAGGCAATCAAATACTGGAGAATGGTGAAAAACTTTATAATCTTAAATGGGAAAATGGTTATATACTCAAGTCCATAAATATATCCGAATGTGATAACTCAAATACAGATGAAGATATAAACAAACTTGATAAAAAAATAGACAGTATCATGATTGATAATGATTCTTTTACAATAAACTTTAAAGCTTTTGAGAATTGTTGTTCTGAATTTTTGTGTGAAGCTGAAATTATTAATAACGATACATTAAACATCATTTATAATGCTTATGGATCTCATTGCTTCTGTAATTGTTTATTTAATATGAGTTTTCAATTTAGTTACAACAACAAATTAGACAATATTAAGGTTACAAAGACTAAGATTAAAAGTATTGTATTTAATAATAACTTGAATTCTAAAGTTAAATTTGTGAACACAGACAATACAAAATAAAAAAGCCACAACTATCGTCATGGCTCTTAGGGGCTATTAATCAACTTTTATTGCGGTCTAACGCTTAATGAAGATATTAGTAAAGTACCACTTGCCTTCATTATTTTTTTCGGCAGAGATATCAAAATCCGTAAAATCGCCTTCTATATTTTCTCTATGACTTGGACTGTTTAACCAAGCGTTTACTACAGATTCAGCAGAGCTAAAACCGTAAGCAACATTTTCTGATACTATATTAGCATTAGCATTAAGTTGTAAACTTTGTTTTCTCTGAAAAAAGTTATCATGAGATACATTGTTTACTTCTACCATATAATCGGTATGCGTATATGCTACTGCTTTTACCGTACTATGATCATTTAAAGGGTTTAACCCTTCAGTGATTCTATGAGCATTGATAAGCTCCATTATTTCTATTTCTATTTGCTTAGCTTGAGGTGCAACAGGCACTTCTATAGAATTGATTTGATCCTCAGCGGCACTATCTGTAGAACAAGAAGTAAAGCCTAAGAGGGCAACGATAGCCAATAACGGCAATAGCTTTTTAGCTTTCATAAGTAGGTTAAATTTAGGTTTGGGATTACTAATTTAACAGCCTACTTATGTTTAAATGTTAATGAAATGTTAAAATCGATTAAAAACATGCGTTTTGTCGATTTTTTATGTAAAACATCGATGAAATGCACTTTTTGAAACAAAAATTAGTGATTTAATCGGTAAAATAATCACTTAAACGATGAAGTATCAAGGTGATAGTCGCTCTATTTTCCAGTTATAATCTTCTTGTAATTGGTAACGGATTCTATCGTGCAATCTATTGGGTCTGCCTTGCCAAAATTCTATTTCTACTGGCTTTACAATGTAGCCGCCCCAATGCTTTGGACGCTCTATCTCTTTTCCTTCGTATTGAAGCTCTAAGGCTTTTAATTTTTCCTCGAGCACTTTTCTATTCTCAATAACTTCACTCTGATTAGATACTAAAGCACCTAACTGACTTCCTCGTGGACGCGACTCAAAATAACCATCGCTCATGTTATCGGCTATTTTTTCTGCTTTTCCTTTAATAATAACTTGTCGCTCTGCTGCATGCCAAAAAAAAGACAAACAAACATTAGGATTGGCCTCTATTGCTTTTCCTTTTTCGCTATTGTAATTGGTATAGAATATAAAACCTTCAAAGGTGTATTTTTTTAAGAGCACTACTCTACTCTTAGGGTAACCATCTAACCCTATAGTAGAAATGGTCATTGCATTAGCCTCATCTATATCAAAGTGGTTATCTACTTCTACAAACCAATCCCTGAATAATTCTATTGGATTATCGGAAACATTATCTAAGATGAGTTCCCCTTTTTCGTAAGATTTTCTGTAATTGCTTAAGTCTTTTTCCATAGTTTCACGAAGTTAAATCAATATTTTGTTTCTATCAAAAAAAGTGTAGTTTTGAGTACCCTTAATTATATAATAACCCTAACATGCACTTTGAAGACTCTGATTTTTCAAAAAAATTAAACTACAATAAAGTTGAATTAAACTTTGGCACTTACTATTTACTTGATGATTTTTTTATCATGGAAGTTAATGAAGGTGAACATTTTAATTGGGACAAACTAAATACACTTTTAGATTCGCTAAGAGACTACTACGGAAATCATAAAACACTGGCATACATTGCTAATAGAGTTAACTCTTATTCTATTGATCCTGTGCTTTGGTCTTATTTTGATAAGGATGACAGCATCTTAATTGCTGCTTCTATTGTTAGTTATAGAGATTCTTCTTTTATGAATGCTAATATTGAAAAGCAAATGGCTTCAATACCTCTTAAAAGAGCGCATAGCTTAGGTGAAGCAATAAACTGGGTACAGCAATTAAAAGAGTTTAATTAAAACTCAAAAGACTTACCATCCTCGGCCAAAAGAACATTTTCAAATTCTTCTTTGGCTTCGGACTTAAACTCCTCATAACCGTTGTAACGTGTAGAAAAATGACCAAGAATTAAAGTCTCTACGTTTGCTTTTTTTGCAATGATTGCCGCTTGTCTGGCTGTACTATGCTTTGTACGTTCACAAAGGTTCTCATTTTTATCTAAAAACGTAGACTCGTGATACAAAACAGTTGCGTTTTTTATAAGAGGAATAATATCTTCGTTATAGACTGTATCACTACAATAGGCATAACTTTTAGTTGGAATTGGATTTTTTGTAACAGAAGCATTATTAATTAATACACCATCTTCATTTACAACATCAGCACCTTGTTTTAATTTTCTGTAATATGCCTTATCCACATTGGCTTCTAAAACTGCCTTGATATCTAACTTACGTTCTTTTTCTTTCTCCTTGAATAAAAATCCATTAGTATACACACGATGCTTTAAAGGAAT
Source organism: Winogradskyella sp. (assembly GCA_020435515.1). GTDB lineage: Bacteria > Bacteroidota > Bacteroidia > Flavobacteriales > Flavobacteriaceae > Winogradskyella. The sequence goes on from JAGQZO010000063.1 coordinate 6,560, forward strand.
GGTATAGACTTCTACTTTATCATCTTCAAAAATTAACTCTGATTCTTTAGAAGTCAACTCATGAAAAATCAATGGGAAATTTGTCCAGGAATCTGAAAGTTTTAACTGTAACGTTATAACCTCCTTAATACCTTTTGGACCATAAATATGAAGCTCAGTTTCGCGAGTTAATAAACGAAACGTACTTACCAAGCCTATTAAACCAAAATAGTGATCGCCATGAAGATGCGAAATAAAGATGTGTTTAATTCTAGAAAACTTAACCTTATTTCTACGAAGTTCTACCTGAGTACCTTCACCACAATCTATAAGAAACATGTGGTTTTTAATCTCTAAAACTTGAGACGTAGGATTGGTATTGGTACGTGGTGTAGCGCTATGACAGCCTAAAATGGTGAGTTTCATCTGAAGATATTCATTATTTTTCAATTGTCAGATGGAACATCTCTATTCTTATTTCTATTTGTGATTTAAGAAATCTTAAAAGATGTTTCATACTAAAACTCTAAATCTCGTTCAATATCTTCCATTTCTATGATGTCGTAAGCCTCGTGAAGTGTAGGTACAACGACTATTTCATCTGGCATTTGATCTAAATCTGCTTTGTCGGTAACTACAACAAAAGATTTTTTATCACCTCTGTGATTATTGCTGAGTCTTAAAAACTCGATAATATCCTCCAAGCTAATTTTTTCTAGGCTAGAAAGATTTACAATTATATGGTAATTCTTGTACTTATCGTAAGCCTGCTCAATATTATTTACCAAAGTTTTAACCGAAGCTTTTTCTTGAGTAATAATGGTAATATTACCGTCTCTGTCTACAATCATAACTTATTGTTTTATTTTAGAAGCTAACAAATAAATAACAGCCATTCTAACAGCTACACCATTTTCTACCTGATCTAATATTATGGCTTGCTTAGAATCTGCAACATCACTGGTGATTTCTACACCTCTGTTTATTGGCCCTGGATGCATTATTACAATATCCTTCTTTAAGCTATCGAGTAACTCTTTATTTACACCAAATTGCTGTGTGTATTCGCGTGTTGTTGGAAAATAGCTGATATCCATCCTTTCATTCTGTACACGTAGCATATTAGCAACATCGCACCATTCCAGAGCTTTTCTTAAGTTGGTTTCAACTTTAACCCCTAAATCCTTTATGTATTTTGGCAATAAGGTCTTGGGACCACAAACCATAACATTGGCTCCTTGAAGCTGCAAGGCATAAATATTAGAAAGTGCTACTCTACTGTGCAAAATATCACCAACAATTACAACATTCTTTCCTTTTACCGCTCCTAGCTTTTCTCTTATAGAATAGGAATCTAGTAAGGCTTGCGTAGGATGCTCATGCGCACCATCACCAGCATTGATGATACTTGCATTAACATGCTTAGATAAAAATACTCCAGCACCAGGATTAGGATGGCGCATTACCACCATATCAACCTTCATCGAAAGAATGTTGTTAACCGTATCAATCAAGGTTTCCCCTTTTTTTACTGAAGATTGTGAAGCCGAAAAATTTATAACATCAGCCGAGAGTCTTTTTTCGGCAAGTTCAAATGATAATTTAGTACGAGTTGAATTTTCAAAAAATAAATTGGCAATGGTTATATCTCTAAGTGAAGGAACTTTTTTAATTGGTCTATTAATAACCTCTTTAAACTGATCTGCAGTTTCAAAAATAAGATCTATATCTTGTTTGGTAAGATATTTTATTCCTAATAAGTGTTTAACACTTAGTTCACTCATTGCTAGTTAATTTTCTATTTATCAATTAAATACACAGCATCTTCTCCTCCATTCTCAATCCAATTTACTTTTACTTTTTGATTATCTATAGCATCAACTTGTCGTCCTCTATAATTAGGCTGAATTGGTAAATGCCTGCTAAATCTTCTATCTATTAAAGTCAATAACTCTATATTATTTGGTCTTCCAAAGGATTGTATAGCGGTTAGCGCAGAGCGTATGCTTCGTCCTGTATATAATACATCATCTATAAATACAACATTTTTATCTTCTACTATAAAATCAATCTCAGTAGTATTTGCTTCTAAGGGTTTATCACCTCTTCTAAAGTCGTCTCTAAAAAAAGTAATATCTAGGTGACCTAATTGAATATTTTTGATATTATAATCCTCTTTTAGCATTAAAGCTAAACGATCTGCTAAAAATTTACCTCTAGGCTGAATACCAATCAAAACAGTTTCAGAAAAATCATCATGGTTTTCAATAAGTTGGCAAGCCAATCGGTGTAGAGTTATATTAACTTCCTTAGAATTGAGTAATACTTTTTGACTCATGGAGTATCCAAACGTTATTGATTGGCAAAGTTAAGTTAATTTATGAGAGTTTCAAACTAATATAATCTCATAAAAAAGCCCCTCGGAATCCGAGAGGCTTTTAAACTATTTCAAATGTTCAGAAAATTACTTCTTTCCGTCCATTTTATCTTTAAGTGCTTGTAAAGCATCATTTGCATCACCTAAAGTAGGTTTAGCTTCTGCCGCTTGTGCTTCTGCTTTCTTAACAGCTTGCTTAACGATTTTAGCTTCTTCTTCTCTAAATACTGCGGTATGAGATGCTACAACTCTTTTGAATTCTTTGTTGAACTCAATGATCTTGAATTCTACTTCCTCACCTTTATTAAGTTTAGAACCATCTTCTTTCTCTAAGTGACGAGCAGGAACAAAAGCAACGATGTCATCATTAAACTCTATTGTAGCCCCTTTATCTACCATTTCAGTAATAGCAGCAGTGTGAGACGTACCTACAGCAAAATCTGTTTCGTATTTATCCCAAGGATTCTCTTCAGTTTGTTTGTGACCTAAAGATAGTTTACGTCCTTCAACATCTAACTCTAATACTACAACGTCTAACTTGTCACCAACGTTACAGAACTCTGATGGATGCTTTATTTTCTTAGTCCAAGATAAATCAGAGATATAGATTAATCCGTCAATACCTTCTTCTAATTCAACAAATACACCGAAATTAGTAAAGTTACGTACAATACCTGTGTGCCTAGAACCTACAGGATATTTAGCTGTAATATCTGTCCATGGATCTGGTGTTAATTGCTTAATACCAAGAGACATTTTACGGTCATCTCTATCTAAAGTTAACACTTGAGCTTCAACTTCATCTCCTACAGAAACGAAATCTTGAGCTGAGCGTAAATGAGTAGACCAAGACATTTCACTAACGTGCACTAAACCTTCTACACCATCAGCAACTTCTACAAAAGCACCGTAATCTGCAATAACAACTACTTTACCTTTTACTTTGTCACCAACTTTAATGTCTTCACCTAAAGCCTCCCAAGGATGCTTAGACAATTGCTTAAGACCTAATTGAATTCTAGATTTGTTTTCATCAAAATCAAGAATTACAACGTTCAATTTCTGATCTAACTCAACAATCTCATTTGGATGGTTGATACGAGACCAAGATAAGTCTGTAATGTGAATTAAACCATCTACACCACCTAAATCAATGAACACACCATAAGAAGTAACGTTTTTAACAACACCTTCTAATACTTGTCCTTTTTCTAACTGGCCAATGATTTCTTTCTTTTGTTCCTCAATATCAGCTTCAATAAGAGCCTTGTGAGAAACTACTATGTTCTTAAACTCATGGTTGATTTTAACAACTTTGAATTCCATAGTTTTATTTACGTACTGGTCATAATCCCTAATTGGCTTAACGTCAATTTGAGAACCAGGCAAGAATGCTTCGATTCCGAAAACGTCAACGATCATACCACCTTTAGTTCTGCACTTAACGAAACCATTAACGATTTCACCAGTTTCGTGAGCTTTATTAACTCTATCCCATGCTTTGATTACACGAGCTTTTCTGTGAGATAATACTAATTGACCTGTTGCGTCTTCACGAACGTCAATTAATACTTCTACTTTATCACCAACTTTTAAATCTGGATTATAACGGAACTCATTAAGAGAAATTACACCTTCAGACTTAGCGTTAATGTCAATAATAGCATCTCTATCTGTGATGTGGATGACTTCACCAATCACAACTTCATCGTTTAGAGTGTCAACAAAGTTTTCAGATACTAATTTTTCAAATTCTGCAAGTTTCTTGTCCCCTACCTGCTCAATTCCTTCTTCGTAATTGTGCCAATTGAACTCTTTTAAGAATTTTTCTGGATTTGCTTGAGCTTCAGAAACTACTGGAGCTTCAACTGTTTTTGCTTCGGTTGCTTCAACCTCAGCTTGATTTGTTTTGTTTTCAGCCATTGCTGATTATAAATTTGTATTCTGTATTTTTTGAAAGTGACGCGGAAAAACCTACAGAAGTTTATTAAAATTTGTTTTTCTAACCTTTTCTACTTTCACAAGTCCGCCAAAAAGGAGCGCAAAATTAATCATTTTCAAATAATTAACAAACAAAATAGCCTATTTAATATTGCTAAATCTTATTTAACCGAAAGATAATGTTGGTTTAATGTCTGAAATTAGCGATTACACTAATTTTATTGAAAATCATTTAAAATGAAAAAGCTAGAATTCCTTGTGTTTTTTATCGCTATTCTACTTATAAGTTGTAGTGATGACGACAGCAACACATCAAATCCATTGACTGAAATCGGACTTATTGGTGATTGGGAAATTAGTGGAAGAGGTATTAATAATATTACATCTTTAGAAGAACTTTGTTGCGAAACTTTAAGCTTCTCTGATGATGACAATAAGGAAGATTTTAATGGCTCATATATATTTGATCAGAATGGTATAATCACCAATGGTATTTTTACAGTAAGTGTAGAAAACAGTACCATTACATATACCACCGAAAATAATAACACAAATATCATAGAGTTTACTATAAACAATGATGTATTAGAAATTTGGTATTTTGATGATGATAATGGTCGTAATTGGACAACATACAATAAACAATAAATAAGCAATTAAGAATTCTAAATATGTGACCTAAATGCATTTAGAGTGTCTTATTAACAGATACATATTTGATGCTTAATAAATCTGGTTTTTGGCATTTAAATTGGTATATTTACATTACTATTAATACTTAAAAATTAAAACAATCATGGTTAAAGCAAAATACCAAGACGTTCTAGACTTAGGGGAACAATTAAACATTCAAGACGGAAAAGTTGAAGAAGCAAATGGTCAACTTAAAGTTTGGGGAACAGCAGCTACTCAGTATGAGAAAAACTTACTTTGGGATAAAATTAAAGAAATTGGTGGTGATAATCCCAGCGATATAATGGCAGACATTAAAGTTGCTGACGAATCTGTATATGCTAGACATACTGTAAAATCTGGTGAAACTTTAGGAAAAATTGCAAAGCATTACTATGGTGATGCAATGAAGTATAAACAAATTTTTGAGGCCAATACTAATATCCTTAAAAATCCTGATTTAATTCATCCAGACCAGGAATTAGTGATTCCTAATTTATAATTAGAATTAAAATTAGATTTTATAAATTAAAGCGACCTTTCGGTTACTGAGCGTAGTCGAAGTAGGTCGCTTTTTTATGCTTTAGACTTTGCTAGTTTTAGCAAAGTTTCTATTTGTTCTTCGATCGTTAAATCTGAATTATCTATTTCTATAGCATCATCTGCTTTTACTAAAGGTGAATCTTCTCTTGTGGAATCTATTCGGTCTCTTGTAGTGACATTTTCCAAAACTTCATCGTAACTAAGATTGTGGCCACGTTCTAACAATTCTTTATAACGTCTTTGTGCTCTAGTTTCAGCAGAAGCAGTCATGAATATCTTTAACTCAGCATGAGGAAAAACAACAGTGCCAATATCTCTGCCATCCATTACTATGCCTTTGTCCTTACCCATCAACTGTTGTTGCTCTACCAATTTCTGTCTAACTTCCGAAATTGTTGCTACAGGGCTCACATATCTTGAAACCTCTAAGGATCTTATTTCCTTTTCAATATTTTCACCATTTAAATACACTTCAGCAAAGCCAAGAGATTCATTAAACTTAAAGCTGATATGTATTTCATTTAGTCGCTCTATAAGTTGTTCGGAATAAAAAAAATCTTCACCAATTAATTTGTTTGTCATGGCAAAATAAGTCACAGCTCTGTACATAGCACCAGTATCAACATAAATATAGTTTAGCTGTTTTGCCAATTGCTTTGCAATAGTGCTCTTTCCTGTAGAAGAAAACCCATCTATGGCTATTATGATCTTTTTCATGGTTGCATTCTTAACGTCTTCTGCCATCTAAATCTATTTGAAGTCCAAAAAAGCTTGTATTAGATGCACTTGTGTATCTAGCATGCGTGTAGCTAAATCGCATAGAGTTTAATCGAATGCCTACACCTACCGATAACCCAGAAAAATTTCTTTGGTCAACAATTCTTAATTCTTCAGCTCGTCTAAAGTTATAACCAAATCTTAGATTAAATCCACGTTCTGGCCAAAGTTCCGCACCTAAAATTAAATGTCGTAATGCATTATTAAAAAAGCCTACTTTTTCTTGGGTTTGGTTTCCATCTAAATCGGTTGTTGCCCTAGCAGGATTAGATACTCCTATTGGCCATTGTTGAAGATTTTCTAAGGTTAAATGCCATCTAATAGGAACGTTTTCTAATGTTTGAGACATTCCAAAATTAACTTCAAATGGTAAGGGTTCGTTTTGTCCTGCATAGGTTGTAAACTGCGTACCTAAATTTCTTACGGTTAAAGCTGCATGAAAGTCTAGCTTCTCATTAATATACATTATACCTAAATCAACTGCACCACCAACAGAATTGTATTGTTCCAATAAGGATGTTATAACTTTTACATTGGCACCTACGTAAAAATCGGTAAAAGGAATATTATAATTATAGCCTGCGGAAATAGCTGCTTCATTCCCACTAAATGTACCTGTTGAATTACCATTAACATCATAACCATCAAACGTACCGTAATTTATATAAGTAACACCAAAATGGAATGTCTGTACATGTCTATCCCATGTATAAGCATAAGCTGCTGTACCGTAAGTAATCCCACCCAAAAAACTAGAAACATTTACTGCCAATTGATTATGCATTTTCCAGTTTAAAGAAGCTGGATTGTAAAGTGCTTCAGTAACATCATGGTCAAAGTTGGTGATGATTTTACCACCCAGTGCTGCTTGTCTTGGTGAGGATATGAGATTAAGGAATTGATAAGTAGATTCGCCACCCAATTGTGCAAACAACGGCAACGCTAAAAGCATAATACAGAATTGGGTAACCCTCTTTATCATAGATTTTGCAAAATAAACAAATCTATCTTAAAACGATGATATGATTTTTTTATTTTTTGAGGTATTTGCTTTCTATCTTAACTTCAAGATTTGTCCTATAAAAATTAGGTTATCGGTAAGGCCGTTTAGAGATTTTAGTTCATCAACAGTAAGTCCATTTCGCTTAGATATATTGTATAAAGTATCGCCTTTAGACACTGTCCAAATGGATTTGTTTGTTAATGTTTCTTGATGCTCGGAGTGAGAAACATTTAACACTTGACCTACTTTAATTAAACTAGATGACAACCCGTTTTTGCTTTTTAATTCATCTACCGTTAAACCATAACGCTTGCCTAAACTGTAAAGTGTATCTCCATTTTCTACGATATATGTACCAGAATAATTTTCTGAGGAAGTGACGACTGTAGTAGGTTCGGCTGCTACAACATCAGCTGTATTTTGAGTTTGTACACCAAAATTCTTAACTCTAAGTTTTTGCCCTACATCAATTAAAGTGGTTTCTAAATTATTAGCTTCCTTTAAAGCTGTTAATGTTGTCTTGTAACGATTGGCAATATCCAAAAGTGTTTCGTTCTCTTTTACAATATGATAATTGGACTCTGCATTTTTTGGTAGAGAATCTTTAAATTCATTAGTCTGATCTAAAATATCATCAGATATGATAATCGATTCATCTTTTGAGTTTACTAGAGTAATTTCACCAGTAACTACATTGAGTTTAGCAGGTTTACCATCTAAAGTAACATCTTTATACTGTCCATCTTCTTGTCCAAAACTGTATAGCCAGGAAAACAGCAAGAAATTAATAACAAAAAATAGCTTAGAGCTTTTTAGCATTCTTTACTTTTTGATTTGTAATGGCAATATCCAAAACCTCACTCATATCCTTTACGTAATGGAAGGTTAAACCTTTAAGATATTCTGGCTTTATTTCGTCAATATCGCGTTTATTGTCTTCACACAACAAAATCTCTTTGATTCTGGCGCGCTTTGCTGCTAATATCTTTTCCTTAATGCCGCCAACTGGCAATACTTTTCCTCTTAAAGTAATCTCACCTGTCATGGCCAAACTTTTCTTCACTTTACGTTGCGTAAAGAGGGACACTAAAGATGTTAACATTGTAACACCTGCACTAGGACCATCTTTGGGTGTAGCACCTTCTGGCACATGAATATGTACGTTGTATTTCTCAAAAACTTCTGGGTTTATTTCAAAGGTATCTGCATTGGCTTTTATGTATTCCATAGCTATAGTAGCTGACTCACGCATTACTTTACCTAAATTACCCGTAATTGTGAGGTTACCCTTGCCTTTTGATAAAATAGATTCAATAAACAGAATATCACCTCCTACTCTAGTCCAAGCCAAACCTGTAACCACACCAGCAACATTATTATTTTCGTATTTATCGCGTTCTAATCTTGGTGCTCCTAATACTTCAACAACATCTTCGTTTGAAACTTTAACGTTGTAATCTTCTTCCATTGCAATATTCTTGGCGACATAACGCACCATTTTTGCAATTTGCTTTTCAAGACCTCTCACACCAGACTCACGCGTATAACCTTCAACGATTTTTTCTAATTGTACCTTTCCAATTTTTAATGCTTTACCATCTAATCCATGCTCTCTTAATTGCTTTGGCAATAAATGGCGCTTTGCAATTTCTACTTTTTCTTCAATGGTATACCCTGTAACATTAATAACTTCCATACGATCTCTTAATGCTGGTTGTATGGTATTAAGACTATTGGATGTTGCAATAAACATTACCTTAGAGAGGTCGTAACCCATCTCTAAGAAGTTATCATAAAATTCATTGTTTTGTTCCGGATCCAAAACCTCGAGCATGGCTGATGATGGATCACCTTGGTTACCTGTAGATAATTTATCAATCTCATCTAAAACAAATACAGGATTGGAGGTACCCGCTTTTTTCAAGCTTTGGATAATTCGTCCAGGCATGGCACCTATATATGTTTTTCTATGTCCTCTAATCTCAGCTTCGTCTCTTAATCCACCAAGTGATATTCTAACATATTCTCTACCCAAAGCTTCTGCAATAGATTTTCCTAAAGATGTTTTACCAACACCTGGAGGTCCATATAAACAAAGTATTGGCGACTTCATATCGTTACGAAGCTTTAATACTGCCAAATACTCTATGATTCGTTTTTTTACATCATCTAAACCAAAATGATCGCGATCTAGAATTTGCTTTGCTCGCTTTAAATCGAATTGATCCTCGCTGAATTCATTCCACGGTAAGTCTAAAAACAGATCGAGATAATTACGTTGTATGGAATACTCTGCAACTTGAGGATTCATACGTTGCATTTTGGCTAGTTCTTTATCAAAATGCTCTTTTACCTTATCATCCCAATTCTTTTCTTTAGCACGCTCTCTCATGTCTTCTATCTCCTCACCAGAAGACACACCACCCAACTCTTCTTGGATGGTTTTCATTTGTTGGTGCAAGAAATATTCACGTTGCTGTTGGTTCATATCACTCTGAACCTTACTCTGAATATCGTTCTTTAATTCAAGCTTCTGATATTCTAAGTTCATGTATTTTAAGGTTTGAAGCGCACGTTCCTTAAGATCGTTAATCTTTAAAAGTTCCTGCTTTTCTTCGACCTTAAGATTCATGTTTGAAGACACAAAGTTCACTAAGAACGAATTACTTTCAATATTTTTAATAGCAAAGGTGGCTTCTGTAGGAATGTTTGGACTTTCCTTTATAATCTCTAAGGATAAATCCTTAATGGAATCTATAATAGCATTAAACTCTTCGTTATCATCATTAGGCTTTGCTTCTGGTAAATCTGAAATGGTTGCAGAAAAATATGGGCTTTCTGAAATAATCTCATTAATCTGAAAACGTTTTTTACCTTGAATAATAACTGTTGTATTGCCATCAGGCATTTTTAACACTTTAAGAATACGAGCAACGGTACCTGTTTTGTAAATATCGTTTACGGATGGTTTTTCTACAGTTTCATCTTTTTGTGCCACCACACCAATAACTTTTCCACCTTTATTGGCATCGTTTATTAGCTTTATAGAGGTGTCTCTACCTGCAGTAATCGGAATAACCACACCTGGAAACAAAACCGTATTTCGTAATGGTAGAATTGGGAGAGACTCTGGTAGAGATTCGTTATTTATTAATTCCTCATCTTCAGGTGTCATCAACGGAATTAACTCTGAATTTTCGTCAAAATCCTGAAATGACAAACTGTCAAGACTTAAAAAATTTGATTTCTTCATATTATTTTTAAGCCATTCTGTCATTAAAAAATAGCAGAATAGCATTTGTTTAAATGTATTAATAATTAACTTTATATTGAATATCAATATCTTATAAGATATTCAAAGTTATTCACACCTATAATATTTCAATAGTTATGCCATTAGCTTTAGTATTTCTTAAAAGTTTTTTTAGCAAAAGTGTAACAATGCACAAGCACCTCCATCTATAGTATAAAGCAATTGTTTTTTTGACACCAACCAATCAAAATATCGAACAGTTATTAGTGCTTTGTAAATCTTGTAACCAACGTGCGCAGTTAGAAGTTTACAATAGATACAACAAAGCCATGTATAACACAGCTTTGAGAATTGTAAAAGATTCTTACAAAGCTGAGGACATTATGCAAGAGTCATTTTTAACGGCTTTTACAAAACTTGAAACACTAGAGGATGCACAATTATTTGGTGCATGGTTAAAACGTATTGTGGTGAATAATAGTATTGCACATTACAAGAAAACCATAAAACAAAATGAAGTGCCTTTAGAACCTGTAATGTATAAAGTTGAAGAAGATAACGGCATTGAAGAGCATAGCCAAAATAGTGATAAAGTGAAGCAAGTTATCAATGTAATGAAAACCTTGAAACCCAATTATAATTTAGGTTTAACACTTCATCTTATCGAAGGTTATGATTACGATGAAATCTGTGAGATTATGGATATTTCTTATGCAAATTGCAGAACCATGATTTCTAGAGCTAAAGAAAGTTTAAGAAAGAAATTAGAGATAACAGTCTAAATTATTGAAGTATGGAAAAAGATGCGATAAGAGATTTGTTTGAAGGCCTAAGAGGTGAGTTTGATATCAATAAGCCCAAACACGGTCATGAAAATCGTTTTTTAGAAAAACTGAATACAAGTGATAAAGCTTTAGTTGATAATAAAAAGATCATAAACTTCAATTGGAAACCATTTATAGCTATAGCTGCATCGGTAATTATTTGCCTAGGCATATTTACCACTATAAATGCACAACCAGAAGTTATGGATTTGGCTAGTGTTTCCCCTGAAATGTCCGAAACTCAAGATTTCTTTACAGCTACCATTAATGCAGAATTAAAAAAGCTAAACAATGAACGCTCGCCTTTAACTGAGCAAATTATAACAGATGCTTTAAACCAAATTGAACTGTTAGAAAAAGACTATCAAAAACTAAAAACAGATTTAACTGAAAGCAATAAAGATCAACGTGTTATTTATGCTATGATCAATAATTTTCAGAATAGAATAGATATTTTAAATACAGTTCTAGATCAAATTGAAACTATTAAAGAATTAAAAACCAACAATGATGAACCAAAAAATACATTTTAGAATAGCACTACTATTTTTACTAATGCCTTTTATAGCATTAGCAAACACAAAGCCAGAAGTTGCTAAGACCACAAAAGAGCGTAACATTAAGAAGTCTTTTAATGTATCCTCTAACGCAACCCTAAAAATCAATAACAGTTACGGTAACCTTGAAATTATTACTTGGGATCAAAATAAAATTGATTTTGACATTACCATAAAAGTAACAGGTAATAGTGAAGAAAAAGTTTTAGATCGTTTAGAAAACATTGATGTTGAATTTTCATCAAGTAACGATTATGTATCTGCCATTACCAAAATTGGGAAAAATGATAAAAATTGGTGGAGTTGGGGAAAAAGCAACAACCTTAAATTAGAGATTAACTACATAGTAAAAATGCCTATGTCTGGCAACGTAGATCTTAATAATGATTATGGCTCTATAAATCTTGATAGATTAGAAGGCAACGCAAAAATCATATGCGATTACGGTAAAATTACTACAAAGGAATTACTATCTGATAATAACGAATTACGCTTTGATTACACCAACAATAGCTACTTTGAATTCATTAAAGGCGGAAAAATAAACGCAGACTATAGTGGCTTTACAGTAGCAAAAGCTGAAAACTTAAAAATTAATGCAGATTATACCAATTCTGTTGTTGAAGCAGCAGAAAATGTAGAATATGTATGCGATTACGGCTCTCTTAAAATTGACAATGTCAACAATCTTAGTGGAAACGGTGATTATTTATCACTTAGATTAGGCAACGTTTACAAAAACGTAAGAGTCAGGGCCAATTACGGATCGTTAAAAATAGATCGTATGGCTTCAAAAGCGCAGAACATTGATATTGATTCTGAGTTTATGGGAATTACCATTGGCTATGATAGCAATTATAGTTTTGACTTTGATATCGATTTAGAATATGCTTCACTTAGAGATTCAGACGCATTTAACTTTACTAATAAAGAAGTAGACTCTTTTGAAAAAAAATACAACGGTTATCATGGTACCAAAGGCTCTGGAAACTATGTGAAAATAAAATCGCAGTACGGAAGCGTAAGCTTTAAACAACAATAATTTGTCGTCACTTCGAGTGAATTCAGTAGATTTTATCTAATGAATTTGTATCGAGAAGAGAAATAAAAATGTTCTCGATACAATTCCGATTCTCGGAATCACTCGAACTGACATAAGAAGTCAAAAAACGAACAGTAACCAAACAATTCAAAAACATGAAATTATTAAAATCAATTACGTTAGTCGTATTCCTTTTTAGCATTACAACATCTTGCGCACAATGGGGAAATTGGAAAAAAGTCAAGGGAGATGGAAACATCACTACAGAAAACAGGTCTACAGGAGAGTATGATGGCTTAAAATCATCCGGACCGATGGACTTTAAATTGGTGCAAGGTAAAGAAGGAAGCATTACCATTGAAGGTGATGCCAATCTCATGGAATACATTATTACAGAAGTTAGAGACGGCAAACTTGTTGTAAAAGTTGAAGACGGTATTAACCTAAGACCCTCTAAAACTATCGTTGTAACTGTACCCTACGAATCTATCAACTCTGTATCCTTGGCAGGTTCTGGTGACATTGAAAATTCTGGTACTATTAAAGCTGATGATTTTGATGTGTCCCTAGCAGGCTCTGGTGATATAGATTTAAAAATTAGTTCTAATTCAGTGGAAAGCAGTATTGCAGGCTCTGGAAACATACAATTAACAGGTACCACAAAAGATTTAACCACTAAGATAGCAGGCTCAGGCGATTTTGATGGTAGCGATTTAGATAGTGTTAATGTTACAGCAAAAATCACTGGCTCTGGTAGTGCCAATGTGGTTTGTAATGGAGAGCTAAAAGTAAGAATTACAGGCTCTGGAGATGTAAAATACTCAGGAAAACCAACAAACAAAGATACTAAAGTAACTGGCTCTGGTAGCGTTAGCAATTAGCGCCAAATCAATCAACCAAAAAAGAAGAAAGGACAAGTGTTAGCTTGTCCTTTTTAAATTTATGCATAGAGATATAATAGTGTTATCAAACAGGGAATTTTTTAAAAATTTCATTTATCATTCGGGTCATAAGCGTTGGATCTGAAATATGGGCTTTAAAATTTTCTGCCATGCCAGACCACACTAATTGTTTGGTGGTTTTATTAAATACCTGTACGATTAAACTTCCTTCTTTGTAAGGTTGATTGTTAAGTGCGTTTTCACTATTTGTAAAATAACGTTTATAATCTGTATCTGTAACAGAAGCATAGTTAGGGCTGTTACCAGAAGTAGAACCACCATCAGTTGGTGCTTGCTCATAATAATTACTGCTTCTACCTCTAAGATTACTCCTAATAGAATTTGACGTACTTAATAATACCAACAAATCTGGATTGTCAGTATCTACAGAAAATCCTTTTTCAACCATTTTTTCATTCATAGTTGTGATTAACGATTCTTCAATAGATTTATCCATGTCTGCATTAAATTCATCTATCTTAAATGAAGTATTAGGCAGATAAGCAAAAGTTTTAAAATTCTTGAAATTGTCGTCAGTATATTTTTTTGATTTAACATTAGATGCACAACCCATAAAAATAAGTAGTGCTACAAGCGAAAAAAATCTTAAAGTTGTTTTCATAGCAAATTGGTTTTAAAGTTAAAAGTCAATTAAAATGTAATAAGGATTAGCACGGAGTTTATGCATAAGTAATTACAGTAAGAAATTTGTGTAACTACTTTTTTACCTTATATTACAAAAATAATAGTTAATTGATTTTCAACACAATAGAAACTGTTATATTTGTGTTAATCAGAAAGGTAATGGCTATTGATTAAGAAAACAGCACTTGCAACAAGCTTAATTAGTACCAGCTTCAAAATCTACTTTCCATTTTTCCCATTCGTCTAAGAAGTAATTAAGGATAATCGGGTTGTCTAAGGTATTCTGCTTTGTGTCTGCAATGGTAATATCCTGAGGAAAAATAAAGGCTTGTTCTATTTGGTTTGGGTTGAGGTATTTTAAACCTTCTGGCAAAGCTTTAAGGTCAACTTTACTGTCATTTCCCTCATATCTAGCAATAATAAATCCCCAATCTCCAAAAGACGGTATGTAAGTATGGTAGGGTTGTACTTCTTCAAAAACTGATGCTAAGGTATTATTGATACAACTAAAGACTTTATTTGAGAAATAAATTTCACCAGATTGTGTTACAAAAACACCATCTTTTTTAAGGTTTCGTTTCACCATTAAAAAAAACTGCTTACTGTATAATCTTGCTAATGCCTGATTGGTTGGGTCTGGCAAATCTGCAATAATTACATCGTACTTTTCAGTATTATTAAACAGGTAGGTAAACGCATCTTCTGGTATAAGATTTACTTTTTCATTTTTGGCAGCATCATCATTAATATCCGTTAGATATTTGTTCTCTTTTGCCAAAAAAAACATGGTACTATCAATATCTACAACATCTACTCGCTGTACAAAATTGTGTTTTAGCACTTCTCTACTGGCTAAATTTTCGCCACCACCAAGAATTAAAACACGTTTTGGATTGTAATGCATTGCCAAAGGAATGTGTACTAAAGATTCGTGATAACGATGCTCGTCTGCGGATGAAAATTGTATTACTCTGTTAAGATACAATCGAACATCTCCCTGTGTTTTGGTCATTACAATTTTTTGGTAAGGGGTTTGCTCATTCAGTACAATTGGACGTTTGTAGATTTTCTGATCCCAAACTTTTAAAAATTTACCACCAAACAACACCAAAACCAATAGCGCAACTACTGCCAAAAATCCAAAAATGCTGTTTCGCTTTTTTTCTTTGAGCAACGTGTAATTCAGAAGAATACCCAATATGATATTTACAATCCCAAATATGAGGGACGAATAATACAATCCAACAAAAGGAAGTATGATAAAAGGAAAAATTAAAGTCGCAATAAGTCCACCAATATAATCTAGAGACAACACGTTAGAAAGGTTGTTTTTAATATTACTTTCTTCTAAGGCAAAGGTTAGTAACGGCACTTCCATTCCTGTAAGTAAGCCAATAATAAAAATGATAGCCAAACAGCTTATTTGCAAAATCATTGGAGAAACATACACAAACAGCATGTAAAGCAATGGCACAGAAATACCACCAATAAAACCAAGTAGGTATTCAACATTAATAAAGAATGTTAGTGGTTTTTCTTTTAAGAATTTAGATAAAAACGCACCTACTCCCATAGAAAATAGGTAAATACCAATAATTATTGAAAACTGTCTTACACCATCACCCAAAAAATACGTTGCAGTAGTACTAATTAATAGTTCGTAGATAATTGAGCATAAACCTGCAATAAATACAGCAAATGGAATTAGTGCTTTTTTATTCATTAAAAATTGATTATGTTTGAGCAAATTAACCTGTCAAAGATGAATAAAAAAATTATAACTGGTCTTGCTTTAACTAAAAAAATAACGCTAATGGCTGCTGTAGCTGCTGTCTTAACACTTCAGAGCTGTGGCAATGATGATCCAAGTCCGCGTATTAAAGATGCACAACAGGAAACTGTATACGAATCTACACAAGGTGTCATCACTGAAGTTGAAGAAGTAGAACCAGGAAATGATTATAAAATCATCGACGAACGCTTAATAGACGAAAAAGACAAATCAATTGCAATTGTTCATACTCTTGAAGGTACAGTAGATACATTATCTTTAAGAAAAATGAAGAGTGATGAATCGTCATATGGTCGTCATTCTGGATTAAGAAGTATCCTTTACTACTCATTGGCTGCTTCGTATTTTAATAGAAACTTGGGTAACGTTACACCAAACCAAAGCAATTATAAAAATGCTTCGGCTTACAATAAGTCTACAGGTTTAAAAAACGATTTAAGAAGCTCTGCAACATCTCGAAGAGTAAGTGTACCTGGAAATTCATCTAGAGGATATGGCAGCGGAAAGTCGTTTAGATCGTTTGGAGGATAGTCGTTTTAAGGAGATAAAACGTCTCAAAAAGAAACACGTTTCACATCGCTTACATTGGTTTTTAGAAGAAGACTATTTTTCTGAAGAATTACTTGGTATTTATCGTTCTGAGGTAGAACAGTTACGTCGTATTTCTGATGAAGCTTTTTACTTATTTCAGCGAGCTACGGACAAAATTATAGCAGAGCATAAATTAGGTGAGCTTGGTATACCATTATCCTTTCAAAAAAGTATTGAGTATAGCTGGAAAAACAAAAACAAGCATCCATTTCTTTATGGTCGTTTTGACATTAATGGAGGTTTAAAATCTGATTATGGTCACATTATTGAGTTCAATGCTGATACTTGTAGTACACTACCAGAGACTTTATTATGGCAGCCACTGCAGTTAGAACAACTAAAAGGTAATCCGCAAAGTTTTAATACTCTAAAGTTTGATATAAAAGATGCTCTATCTAATCTAAAGTCTTATCTAGGTAAAGAAAAACCTGTGTTTTTAGGAACGAGCTTTGGTTATATTGAAGATAAAGAAAATGTAAACTGTATTATAGATATTGCTTACGAAGCTGGTTATAAGCCTTTTTATTCAGATTTGGAATATGTTATTTTTTCTGATGAAGGCGTATTTCATCAAATTGGTGATGAGTATGAGGATGTTGATGTACTATTTAAAATGATTCCATGGGATTGGATGTTTAATGATGAGCCTGAGTTAGCACATACACTTTCAGACTTAATCCTGAATGATAAAGTGGTTGTTCTAAATCCACCATACACAGCTGTTTGGCAGAACAAAAAGTTTTTAGCTTATATCACTCAGAATTTCCCAAATAATATTTTAGCAGAAACGTATTTAGACAAACATCCAAGTTTGTATAACTATGTACAAAAGCCCATTTATGGTCGTTTGGGAGAAAACATTTCTATTGAAGCTATGGGTAATTCTGAAGCCACGTCTAAAGGTGATTTTGGACATCAGGATATGGTATTTCAAAAGTTTTATCCATTGAATAAAGATGAAGAAGACTATTTTTATCAACTAGGAATGTTTTACACTACAAGAGCTTCTGCAATAAATTTAAGAGCACAAGACTCTAAGATTATTACTGATGATTGTGAGTTTATGTCTCACTTTATTATATAAGATCTTCTGAAATAATTGAGATAGCTTCTCCCCTTTCAATTTGCTTGATAATAACCTTATCTGAATTAAAAGACTTCATTAATAATTCCTGAATCTTTTTAGCATCAAAAGGTTTACAAGAAAAGATATCTACTGCTGCAAATTGATGTTCTGGCCAGGTATGTATGCTTACATGGCTCTCTTCTAAAAGTATAAAACCAGTGACACCAATAGGCTCAAACTGTTTGTAAGATTCATTGACTTTAGAAAGCTGTATTTCTTCTACAATAGCGTTTAAAACTGTTTTAACAGTAGGTATAAATGATAGTGTATCTGCATTGCAGTTATACACATCCCAAGTAATATGTGTTCCGAGTGAGGCTTTCAATATTAATGTGGTTTATTCTTCTTCAGAATATGAATCATAAGCACTTTGCATCATTTCTATAAACTCATAAGAATCATAGACTTTTACAAGCGTTGTGTAAGATTCATCCGCATCAACTTCTACCATTTCTGGTAATGTTTCTCTTGGACCGTAATCCCATGTAACTTTATTGATGACATCTTTTAAAACATCGTAGTTACCTTCCATAGGAATACCCAAGAATGTAACTTCTTTGTTAGGTAATGTTGAAGAATAACTGTTTTGAAAAGCAGGAGGTCCGTAATATTCATCAGACACTAAGTATTCTGACAGCGAAGGATTAATCATATATACAGACTCCGTAAAATTATATTTTATTATACTATCGTTCTCTAAGGTTAGCTGATGTTCACCTGGTCCCATTTCTACCCAAACGACATCTTTTGGTGGTACCAAAACTCGTAAAGTATCTACCACAATTTCAACAGAGACATCTGTTGGATTATCAATAGCAAGATCAACTTTACTACTACATGATGAAAATACTGTTAGGGATAAGAAGGAAAGTACAAATAGCTTTTTCATTATTGATTTATTAGTTATTGGCAATATAAGAATAATTGTGTACTAATTAATATAAATTGAATTTTTAGTAATTAAAATCTAAAGTATGATTTGAGAAGACATTAT
>JAGQZO010000064.1:0-121 GCA_020435515.1 Winogradskyella sp.
AGCGTTTTCAGTTTCAACGTTTAGGCTACTTTGTGGTTGATGAGGATTCTACTCCAAATGGATTGGTTTTTAATAAAACGGTTGGATTAAGAGATAGTTGGGCAAAGCAAGCGCCTAAACC